>NZ_JAVREK010000005.1:0-269246 GCF_031845375.1 Streptomonospora wellingtoniae | reverse complement strand
ACGGCGGAGCGCGGGATTCGCCGTGGCGCACGAGTGGCGCACGGGCACGAAAAAAGGCCCCCCATCGGGGGGCCTTTCTGCTGGTGGGCGTACCAGGACTTGAACCTGGGGCCTCATCCTTATCAGGGATGCGCTCTAACCGACTGAGCTATACGCCCGCGTTCCGCGTGGAACTCTACCGCACCCGGTGTACCTGGGCGAACCCGGTTCCGGTGCCGACGAGAGGGTTCGGCCACCCGGCGGGTGGCCTCTCCTCACTTCGATTCTATCGCCTTGGCAGGGATGCTCGGGACTGCGGGCTGTCGCGGTGCCGGACTTACTCGGACTCGGAGAGGGTGATGTCCACGCCGCCGACGAGGTCGGCCGCGAGGTTGTAGAGCATGGCGCCGATGGTCGACAGCGACGTGATGAGGATGATGTTCAGCGCCCCGATCAGTCCGGTGTAGCCCAGCACGCGTCCCGGCGAGAACCACTCCTGCGGACGCAGGTTGAGCTCATCGCCCTCGCCGCCCTCGGTCAGGGAGCTGATCAGGTCGGTGATCGCGTCGAAGACGCCCAGGCCGGACAGGATGCCGTAGAGCACGATCACGGCGACGAACAGGATGATGAAGCACACCAGGGAGATGACGAAGCTGAACCGCATCACCGACCAGGGCTCCACGCGGCTCACCGCCAGGTGGGCCTTGCGCGTGGACTTGGATGCCTTGACCGTGGTCGCGGGTCCGTTCGGCGCCATCATGGACACTCCCCTTTGCTCGGCCTTCGCCATCGCGGGGGACGTGTTCGCGGCCGAACCGCTGTCGCCGCCCGAATCCGCAGCCGCCGCGCCGCCGGTCCCCGAGCCGCGCGGTGTGCTCGACTTCCTCGGGCCCCCTTGGCCCCCCTGAGGGTCAGTACCCGTTTTCCCGGTGGTGCCGCTGGTCGAGGAGCCGGTGGATGCGGCGGGCGTGCCCGGGGAGGAGCCCGAGGACGTCGACTTGCCGGCGGGACCCCACGCGCCGGAGCCGGAGGACCCGGACGGCTTGCCCGACGCCGCTGTTGCGGACTTCGCCGACGTGTCGCCGGATCCGCTCGCCGAGCCCGCAGACGACGACCCCGTACTCGCGGCGCCCGTCCCGGCGCCCGCGGACTTCGAGGCGCTGGAGAAGGTCGAGCGGGACGAGGGCGCGGACGAACCCGACGAGGTCGTCGAGGCGCGGCTCGCCGACGCCGAGGACGTCGACGGGACCGACGAACCGGTCGAGGACGCGGAGGACGATGACGAGGAGGTGCCGGCCGTGCTTCCGGCGGATGTCGACTTGTCACCGGACTTCGTCGACTTGTCGCCGGTCGCCCCTGATGTGTCGGCGGCCGATCTCGGCTTCGCCGCACCGCCGCCGGCGGACTTCGCTGCGCCGCTCGATCCGATGCCGCCGTCGGCGGCAGGCGTGGTCTTGGAGCTCGACTCGCTCGACGGGCCCGACTCGCCTGACGCGCTCGATCCGCTCGCGGCCGAGCCGCCGACCGCCGTCGAGGACTCGGTGCTCTCCCCAGCCGCCGCCCGGCCCGATCCTGCGGACGGTGCAGCGGAGTCCGCCTTGCTGCCGCTCGCACTGTCCTTGCCGGCCCCGGACCCGCCCCCGGCGGTCCCCGCGCTCACGGGGTCCTTGGCGGCCTTCTGGCCCGCGGACGAGGCCTTGCCGCTCGACACGCCGCCTGCGGCCGCCCCGGAGCCTTCGTCCGCCGCCTTCGGGCTCTCAGCCGCAGTGGAGCGTTCGGCGCCTTCAGCGCTTCCGGTGTCGTCGGCCGCCGCGGCCGGCTCGGTCTCGCCGGAGCCGCCGGCTGCGCCCGTGCGCTCCTTGGACTTGCCCGACGGCTTCGACGCGGCCTCGGAGGAGGGAGCGGATCCCTCGCCCGCTCCGCCGGTGGCGGCCTGTTCCGTCCCCGTCTTCGTCGTTTCCGTACTCAGGGCGCCGTCTGCTGCGGACTCCTCGTGAGCGGCGGACTGCCGTTCGGTGTTATCAGACATAGCCACGTTACCGCTGGACTTCCTTGTGACGGTGGAACAGGTCAAGGGGGAGGATCGATCGCTCCGCGGCCGGAGTCCGCACCGGCGGACGACACTGCCACGGGGGGCAAACTCTATGCCCGATTCGTCGGTCGGCCGAAACCCACGCGGAGGGCGGCCGATACCGCCCTCCGCGATGCTTCTCGGTCCTGCCGTGGAGTCTACGGGTGTCCGGCCACGCGCCGATCTCCCCGCGGTTCCGCATGCCCGGCACCGCCCCGCTCACCCGCGGCTCGGCACGCAACGACCTGCACCGCGGGGCTTGCGGGACGATTCGACCCCGCCGGATCCGGCCCGACTCCGGTCCGGTCAGGCCTGCGTCTCACCCGCTGTGTCGCCCGGCTCGCCGCCGTCGGCGCCCTCGGCCGCCTCCGCGGTTTCGGACTCCGGAACGGCCTCCGCGGACGTGTCGTCGGCACCGGCCCCGTCCGCGCCGACCTCGACGTCGTCGGCCTCGGCGTTGCGCGCGACCGCCACCACGTGGTTTCCCTCGCCCAGGTTCATCAGCCGCACGCCCATGGTGGTGCGCCCCGACCTCTTGATCTCCGAGCAGCGGGTCCGGATGACCCCGCCCGACGACGTGATCGCGAAGACCTCGTCCTTCTCCGGAGAGACCATCTGGGCGCCCACGAGCTTGCCGCGCGCCTCGACCACCTTGGCGGTCAGCACGCCCTTGCCGCCGCGGTTCTGCACCGGGTACTGGTCGGCGGGCGTGCGCTTGGCGTAGCCGCCCTGGGTGGCGACCAGGACGTCGGAGGGGCCGTCGGACTCGCGGACGACGTCCATGCTCAGCAGGTAGTCGCCCTCCAGGAAGCGCATCCCGATGACGCCGCTGGTGGCGCGCCCCATCGGCCGCAGGGACTCGTCGGAGGCCGGGAACCGGATCGCCTGGGCGTCGCTGCTGATCAGCAGCAGGTCGTCGGTGGAGAACACCAGGCGCGCCGCGATCAGCTCGTCCTCGTCGCGCAGGTTGATGGCGATGATCCCCGCCGAGCGAGCGGAGTCGAAGTCCTCCAGCCGCGACTTCTTCACCAGCCCCTGCCGGGTGGCCAGCACCAGGTACGGCGCGTCGTCGTACCCGCGCAGCGCCATCACCTGCGCGATCTCCTCGTCCGGCTGGAACTCCATCAGATTGGCGACGTGCTGCCCGCGGGCGTCGCGCGCCGCCTCGGGCAGCTCGTAGGCCTTGATGCGGTAGACGCGCCCCTTGTTGGTGAAGAACAGGATCCAGTTGTGCGTCGTGGTGACGAAGAAGTGCTGGACGATGTCGTCCTGCCGCAGCTGCGCGCCGCGCACACCCTTGCCGCCGCGCTTCTGCGCGCGGTAGCCGTCGAGGCGGGTGCGCTTGGCGTAGCCGCCGCGGGAGATGGTGACGACAACGTCCTCCTCGGCGATGAAGTCCTCCATACGCATATCGCCCTCGAAGGGGATGATGTGCGTGCGGCGCTCGTCGCCGTACTTCTCGACGATCTCGGCCAGCTCGTCGCTGACGATGCTGCGCTGCCGCTCCGGCGAGCCGAGGATGTCGTTGTAGTCCGCGATCTGGGACATCAGCTCGTCGTACTCGTCGGTGAGCTGCCGGCGCTCCAGCGCCGCGAGCTTGCGCAACTGCATGTCCAGGATCGCCCGCGCCTGGACGTCGTCGATCTCCAGCAGCCCCATCAGGCCGGTCTTGGCCTCGTCGGCGGAGGCGCTGCCGCGGATCAGGGAGATGACCTCGTCGATGCGGTCGATGGCGCGCAGCAGCGCCCGCAGGATGTGGGCGCGCTCCTCGGCCTTGCGCAGCAGGTAGCGCGTGCGCCGGACGACGACCTCGATCTGGTGCTCGACCCAGAAGCGGATCAGCTGGTCCAGCCGCAGCGTCCGCGGCACCCCGTCGACCAGGGCCAGCATGTTCGCGCCGAAGGTCTCCTGGAGCTGGGTGTGCTTGTACAGGTTGTTCAGCACGACCTTGGCGACGGCGTCGCGCTTGAGCACGATGACGAGGCGCTGGCCGGTGCGCCCGCTGCTCTCGTCCTTGACGTCGGCGATGCCGGAGACCTTGCCGTCCTTGACCAGCTCGGCGATCTTCAGCGCGAGGTTGTCCGGATTCACCTGGTAGGGAAGCTCGGTGACCACGAGGGTCTGGCGCCCCCGCGCGTCCTCCTCGACCTCCACGACGGCGCGCATCGTGATCGAGCCGCGCCCGGTGCGGTAGGCCTCCTCGATGCCGCGGCGGCCCACGATCAGCCCGTTCGTAGGGAAGTCGGGGCCCTTGATCCGCGCCATCAGCGCGTCCAGCAGGGCCTCGTCGGAGGTCTCGGGATTGGCCAGGTACCACCTGACGCCGTCGGCGACCTCGCGCAGGTTGTGCGGCGGGATGTTGGTGGCCATGCCCACCGCGATGCCGGCGGAGCCGTTCACCAGCAGGTTGGGGAAGCGCGCGGGCAGTACGACGGGCTCCTGGGAGCGGCCGTCGTAGTTGGGCCGGAAGTCGACGGTCTCCTTGTCGATGTCCCGCAGCATCTCCATGGCCAGAGGCGCGAGCTTGCACTCGGTGTAGCGCATGGCCGCGGCGGGGTCGTTGCCGGCGGAGCCGAAGTTGCCGTTGCCGTCGACCAGAGGCATCCGCATGGACCACGACTGCGCGAGGCGGACGAGGGTGTCGTAGATCGCGCTGTCGCCGTGCGGGTGGTAGTTGCCCATCACGTCGCCGACAACGCGGGCGCACTTGAAGTACCCGCGGTCGGGCCGGTAGCCGCCGTCGTACATCGCGTACAGCACCCGCTGGTGCACGGGCTTCAGGCCGTCGCGGACGTCCGGCAGGGCCCGGCCGACGATGACCGACATCGCGTAGTCGAGGTAGCTGCGCTGCATCTCGACCTGGATGTCGACCGGCTCGACGCGCTGGCCCGGGCCCTCGGCCTCTTCAGGAGCTTCCGGTGTGTTCGCATCCGTCACTGGATGTCGGTCCTTTTCTGGTGAGTCGTTCGCTGCCGTCGGGATGCGGGAGGTATCAGATGTCCAGGAAACGGACGTCCCGGGCGTTGCGCTGGATGAAGGAGCGCCGCGACTCGACGTCCTCGCCCATGAGCACGCTGAACATCTCGTCGGCCTGCGCCGCGTCGTCGAGGTTCACCTGGAGCAGGACCCGGCCCTCGGGGTCCATCGTGGTGTCCCACAGCTCCGTGGCGTTCATCTCGCCGAGGCCCTTGAAGCGCTGCACGAGGTCGCGCGGCCGGGGGTCGCGCTTGCCGGCGGCGATGCCGCCGTTGATCAGTTCGTCGCGCTCGCGGTCGGAGTAGGCGTAGTCGGCGTCCGAGCCGCGCTGGTCCCACTTGATCTTGTACAGCGGCGGCTGCGCGAGGTAGACGTAGCCGGCCTCGATCAGCGGCTTCATGAACCGGAAGAGCAGGGTGAGCAGCAGCGTACGGATGTGCTGGCCGTCGACGTCGGCGTCGGCCATCAGGATGATCTTGTGGTAGCGCAGCTTGGAGGCGTCGAAGTCGTCGTGGATCCCGGTGCCCAGGGCGGTGATGATCGCCTGGACCTCGTTGTTCTTCAGGATCCGGTCGATGCGCGACTTCTCGACGTTGAGGATCTTGCCGCGGATGGGCAGGATCGCCTGGTAATGGGGGTCGCGCCCGCCCTTGGCCGAACCGCCGGCGGAGTCGCCCTCGACGATGTAGACCTCGGACTTCTCCGGCTCGGTGGACTGGCAGTCCGACAGCTTGCCCGGCAGAGAGGTGGACTCCAGCAGGGTCTTGCGGCGGGTCAGGTCGCGCGCCTGGCGCGCGGCGATGCGGGCGCGGGCCGCCTGGCTGGCCTTGGTGACGATGTCCTTGGCCTCGCCGGGGTTGCGCTCGAACCAGTCGCGCAGGTGCTCGTGCGTGACGCGCTGCACGAACGACTTGGCCTCGGTGTTGCCCAGCTTGGTCTTGGTCTGCCCCTCGAACTGGGGGTCGGCCAGCTTGACCGAGATGATCGCGGTCAGGCCCTCGCGGATGTCGTCGCCGGTGAGGTTGTCGTCCTTCTCCCGCAGCAGCTTCTGCTCGCGCGCGTAGCGGTTGACCACCGAGGTCAGCGCGGTGCGGAAGCCCTCCTCGTGCGTGCCGCCCTCAGCGGTGTTGATGGTGTTGGCGAAGGTGTGCACCGAGGAGGTGAAGGACTGGTTCCACTGCATCGAGATCTCGGCGGAGATCCCCTCGCCCTCCTCCTCGAAGCCGATGATGGTGGCGTGGGCGGGGTCCTTCGTCGTGTTGATGTGCGCGACGAAGTCCGAGATGCCGTTCTCGTAGTGGTAGGTGTGCACCAGGGGGGTGTCGCCGGTGAACTCGCGCCGCTCGTCGCGGATGGTGATGGACAGCCCCTTGTTCAGGAACGCCATCTCCTGCATGCGCCGCGCGAGGGTCTCGAAGCTGTAGGTCGTGGTCTCGAAGATCGAGTCGTCGGCCCAGAAGGTGGTCTGGGTGCCGGTCTCCGACGTCTCCTCGTCCCGCGAGAGGGGGGCGACCGGGCGTGCCGCGAGGTAGCTCTGCCGCCAGACGCTGCCGTCCCGGCGGATCTCGACCTCCAGGCGGGACGAGAGCGCGTTGACCACGGTGACGCCGACTCCGTGCAGGCCGCCCGAGACCGCGTAGGACTTGCCGTCGAACTTGCCGCCCGCATGCAGCGTGGTGTGGATGACCTCCACGGCGGGACGCTTCTCGACCGGGTGGAGATCGACGGGCATACCGCGGCCGTTGTCGGCCACACGGACGCCGCCGTCGTCCTGCAGGGTCACCTCGATGGCGGTCGCGTAGCCCGCGAGCGCCTCGTCGACCGAGTTGTCCACAACCTCGGAGACCATGTGGTGGAGACCGCGCTCACCGGTCGACCCGATGTACATGCCGGGGCGTTTGCGTACCGCCTCGAGCCCTTCAAGAATCGTGATCGCTGAAGCGTCGTAGGCCAAGTGGAAACACCCTCCTGCTGGGGACGCGTCCCGTCCGGTGCCCCCGGGACATGGGGAGGCCAACCGGGCAGCCTGCCATGCAGCGCACGCGAGTACCGTCGGTACTTCCCGCGCCTGGACATCGCGTGCCGCCCCGGTTCCCACCGCCCTCTCCTCTTGGGGCGGGCTATACCGGCGGAAGCGTCCGAAGAACTAGCTCCCATGATACCGCGCGCAGAGCCGGAAAGTGGCATCCGCGGCGCTGTGCCGCCCGACAGCGGGTGAACAGACCGGGACCGGACTCCCTCCACGCGGACACCCCCGCTGGCAATTCCCCGCGCCGTTCAGCGCCGCTGAGCGGTACCCGCTTTCCCAACCGCGAGTCAACCCGACGTGTGCGACCCGTGACCCAGGGCCCCTCAGCGGGCCCGCCGGGGCCCGGGGCCGCGGCCGCGCCCGGGCGCCTGCACCTTGATCGAGTGCACGGTCCCGTGCCCCAGCTCCTCGTTGAGCCTGCGCAGCAGGTCGCGCACCATCGCTCGGGCGTGGGCGGCCATGGTCGCCGAGTCCGCAGCGACCACCAGCTCGCCCGCCTCGTAGGAGACCGGGCGCAGGTGCTGGGCGTTGTAGTCGCCGACGATCTCGTTCCACCGCCCGAAGACGCCGCCCACCGCGACCTGCTCCTGCCAGCCGTGCTCGGCCAGCCACGCGCGCACAGCGTCACCGAACAGCTGCGGCTCGTCGCGCGAGCGGACCGGCCTGCGGCGCAGCCGCCGGGGGCGCTGTTCAGGGGAGGCGCCGCGCTCACGCGCCGCGGCCCTGGCCTGGGCCAGCGCCTGGCGTGCGAGGTCGGCACCGGTGGGAGCGGGCGGCTCGCCGGAGGGAGCGGGGGCCGGGGTGTCCTCACTCACGTTCGACGCTCCCTTCGGCGACGCGGAAGCGCGCCCCCTGCAGCTCGGGCGGGATGTCCTCGGCGACGGCGGCGCTGACCAGCACCTGCTCGGCGTGGCGGACGTGCTCGGCCAGGCGACTGCGGCGCTCGGCGTCCAGCTCGGCGAACACGTCGTCGAGCAGCAGGACCGGGTCGTCCCCGTCGGCCCGCAGCAGTTCGAAGCCCGCCAAACGCAGTGCCAGCGCGTAGGACCAGGACTCGCCCTGGCTGGCGTAGCCCTTGGCCGGCAGCTCATCCAGGCGCAGGTGGAGGTCGTCGCGATGGGGGCCGACGAGGCTCACGCCGCGCTGCAGCTCCTGGACGCGGTTCTCTGCCAGCGCCTCGCGCAACATCCCCGCCAGCTGCTCGCGGTCGATCGGCGGATGCTCGTCGGGCCCGGCCGCGGAGGAGCGGTACTGCAGCACCGGCGGTCCGCCGGCGGTGGTCAGCTCGCCGTAGGCCTTGGCGACCAGCGGCTGGAGCTCGGCCACCAGGCCCAGGCGCGCCGTCAGCAGCTCGGCCCCGGCCACGGCGAGGTGCTCGTTCCACACCTCGAGCGTGGACAGGTCCGGCTCACCTCGCTTGAAGAACTGCGCCGATGCGGACTTGAGCAGGGCGTTGCGCTGCTTGAGGACACGCTCGTAGTCGCTGCGGACGCCCGCCAGCCGCGGCGTGCGGGCCACCAGCAGGTCGTCGAGGAAGCGGCGGCGCTCGCCCGGGTCGCCCTTGACGAGCGCGAGGTCCTCAGGCGCGAACAGGACGGTGCGCAGAACACCGAGGACCTCCCGGGGGCGGGTGGCCGGCGCGCGGTTCAGCCGCGCGCGGTTCGCCTTGCCCGGGTTGATCTCCAGCTCGACCACGGCCTGCCGGTCGTCCTTGACGATCGCGGCACGCACGATCGCGCGTTCGGCGCCCTTGCGGACCAGCGGCGAGTCGGTGGCCACCCGGTGGCTGCCCAGGGAGGCGGCGTAGCCGATCGCCTCGACGAGATTGGTCTTGCCCTGGCCGTTGGGGCCGACAAAGGTGCTGATCCCGGGGGCGAGCTGCAAGTGGACCGACTCGTAGGACCGATAGTCGGCCAGTTGCAGGTGCGAAACGTACATCCGAGCTCTCCTGCCTGAACCCCGGGAACGCCGGTGACCGTGCGCAACATCCCGGTTTCACGTGAAACCGCAACACGCCCGGCACTACCGCTCCGATGCGCCGGGCGGACCGGCCGCCGTGTTCTCCAGTCAACCGCGCCCCGGCGACAAGTCCAGTGCCCGCCTCGTCGCGCTGCTCCGGCGGACCGGAGAAGGGCGGGGGGCGGTCAGCTCCGGGGCGTCCGCGCGGGGTCGTCGGCTGCCTTGGTCACCGCGTGCCCGCCGAACTGGTTGCGCAGGGCCGCGACCACCTTCATGGCGGGGCTGTCCTCCTGGCGCGAGGCGAAGCGGGCGAACAGCGCCGCGGAGATCACCGGCGCCGGGACGGCGTGGTCGACTGCCGCCTGCACCGTCCACCGGCCCTCGCCCGAGTCCTGTGCGTAGCCGCGGATGGCTTCGAGCTCGGGGTCGTCGCGCAGGGCGCGCACGAGCAGGTCGAGCAGCCAGGAGCGCACCACGGTACCTTCGCGCCAGCTGTCGAAGGTGCCCGGGACGTCGTCGACGATGTCGGAGGCCGCCATCAGCTCATAGCCCTCGGCGAACGCCTGCATCATGCCGTACTCGATGCCGTTGTGCACCATCTTGACGAAGTGGCCCGCGCCTACGCCGCCGGCGTGGACGTAACCGCCGTCCTCGGGGGTCAGCGCACTGAAGACCGGCTCGGCGCGGGTGACGTCCTTGGGGTCGCCGCCCACCATGATCCCGTAGCCCTCTTCACGGCCCCAGACACCGCCGCTGACACCGGCGTCGACGTAGCCGATGCCCAGCTCGCGCAACTCGTCGGCGCAGCGCCGGTCGTCGACGTAGTGGGAGTTGCCGCCCTCGATGACGAGGTCGCCCGGCTCCAGCACCTCCGTGAGGCTGGTGACGGTCTGCATGGTCGGGGCTCCCGCGGGCACCATAAGCCAGATCGTGCGGGGGGCCTCAAGGCGCTCGGCAAGCTCGGCGAGGCTCGCCACGTCGCGCAACTCGGGGTCGAAGTCGAAGCCCACGACCTCGTGGCCCTTGTCGCGCAGACGGCCGGCCATGTTGCCGCCCATCTTGCCGAGGCCGACCATCCCTAGCTGCATGCTCGTGTCTCCCCCTGTTCGACCTGTGTCGGTGTGTGCGTGCCGGTTTCTCTCACCCCGACAGCCGGACCGGCATGATCAGGTACCGGTAGTCGGCGGCGGCCTCCTCGTCGGCGGGCTTGCCCGTGATGATGGCTGGCTTGGTGGAGGTCGTGAACTGGAGCCGGGCGACGTCGGAGTCGATGGCGGAGAGTCCGTCGAGCAGGAACGCGGAGTTGAAGGCGATCTGGACCTCGTCGCCCTCCATGGAGGCGTCCAGCGCCTCGACCGCCTGCGCCTCGTCGCCGGTGCCGGCCTCCAGCACTACCTGGCCCTCGCTGAAGGCCAGGCGCAGCGGGGTGTTGCGTTCGGCGACCAGGGAGACGCGCTTGACGGCCTCGATGAACTCGGCGCGCTGGACCTCGGCGACGGAGTTGAACGAATCGGGCAGCAGCGCGCGGTACTTGGGGAACTCGCCGTCGAGCAGGCGGCTGGTGGTGCGGCGCCCGCCGCCCTCGAATCCGATCATCCCCTCGCCGCTCTCGGCGTTGGACAGCGCGATGGAGACCTCGGCGCCTCCGGTCAGCGACTTGGCGGTGTCGGCCAGGGTCTTGGCCGGGACCAGGGCGACCGCGGAGACGTCGGGGTTCTCGGGCTTCCAGGCGAGTTCGCGCACCGCGAGGCGGTAGCGGTCGGTCGAGGCCAGCGTGACGGTGTCGCCCTCGATCTCGACCCGCACGCCGGTGAGCATCGGCAGCGTGTCGTCGCGGCCGGCGGCGACGGCCACCTGGCCGACGGCGGCGGCGAACGCGTCGCTGCCGACCGAGCCGGTCAGCTCGGGCATCGCCGGAAGGGACGGGTAGTCCTCCACAGGCAGGGTCAGGAGTGTGAACTTTGCGCTGCCGCAGGAGACCACGACCTTGGCGCCGTCAGTGCTGATCTCCACAGTCTGTGGAGGCAGGTTCCGCGTGATCTCGGCGAGCAGGCGCCCGGAGACCAGGGTGGTGCCCGCCTCTTCGACGTCGATATCCACAGACACCTGCGCGGAGACCTCGTAGTCGAAGCTGGAGAGCTTCAGCCGGCCGCCCTCGTCCGCTGTGGCGTCGAGCAGCATGCCGGCCAGCACCGGCACCGACGGCCGGACCGGCAGGCTGCGGGCGGTCCAGGCGACTGCGTCGGCCAGTACGTCGCGTTCGACCCGGAACTTCACTATCCGACTCACTTTCCTCGAAACCAGGGGGCCCTGTGAGTGCTGGGGGCGGTGTCGCGGCGGTGGCACCGGTCGCGTCACGGGGACGGGTTCACACGGTACCCGGATTCGCCCCCGCTCGCTGCCCACCACACCCGATCGGTGAGGGCCTCGGGAGCCCTCCGGGGCGGAGGGGTCGTCTGTCCACAGTTTGGGGGCACAGCTGATTTACCAAGGCACGAGACATGTATATGGGGCGTCGTAGTAGTAGGGGCTGTGGAAAGTGTGGACAACCATTGTCTCTGCAGGTCATCCCCGCGATTTTTATCCACCGACCCTGTGGGCGGCGCTTGGGGAGAACTCGGCTCGCTGTGGACGTTCTCCGGCCTTGCACACCCCGTCCCCAAGTTGTCCACCGCCGATCCACAGCTTTTCCACCGACCGCCCACAGGGTCGGTGGATGCCCGGGGACGCCGACGCGACCGGCGCCCACAGTCCGTCCCCAGGTTGTCCACCGGATCGGGGTGGTTATCCGCAGGCTTATCCACCGGTTTTCCACAGACAATCCGGACTACTTGGGGATAACTTCGGTGAGATGCCCGCGAAATCGGCACGTAGAAAATTCCGCCGGGGGAGCGGGCCCGCGGCGGTCCGGCAGGGGGCGTCCGGCTATCCGTTTCGCGACTGCTGCTTGATCCGGTTGGTCAACTCGGTCACCTGGTTGTAGATGGACCGGCGCTCGGCCATCAGCGAGCGGATCTTGCGGTCGGCGTGCATCACCGTGGTGTGGTCGCGGCCGAACTGCTGGCCGATCTTCGGCAGCGAGAGGTCGGTGAGCTCGCGGCAGAGGTACATCGCGATCTGCCGGGCGGTGACCAGCACGCGCGATCGAGAGGTACCGCACAGGTCCTCGGTGCTCAGCCCGAAGTACGAGGCGGTCTGGGCCATGATCGCCGACGCCGTGATCTCGGGGCCCTCGTCGTCGGGGATCAGGTCCTTGAGGACGATCCCGGTCAGGTGCAGGTCCACCGACTGGCGGTTGAGGCTTGCGAACGCGGTGACGCGGATCAGCGCCCCCTCCAGTTCGCGGATGTTCGTGGAGATCTTGCTGGCGATGAACTCCAGCACCTCGGGCGGCGCGGCGAGGCCCTCCTGGGCGGCCTTTTTGCGCAGGATCGCGATGCGCGTCTCCAGCTCCGGCGGCTGGACGTCGGTGATCAGGCCCCACTCGAACCGGTTGCGCAGCCGGTCCTCAAGCGTGACCAGCTGCTTGGGCGGCCGGTCGCTGGAGATCACGATCTGCTTGTTGGAGTTGTGCAGCGTGTTGAAGGTGTGGAAGAACTCCTCCTGCGTCTGCTCCTTGTTCTCCAGGAACTGGATGTCGTCGACGAGCAGGACGTCGATGTCGCGGTAGCGCCTGCGGAAGCCGTCGGCCTTGCCGTCGCGGATGGAGTTGATGAACTCGTTGGTGAACTCCTCCGAGCTGACGTAGCGCACCCGGGCGCCGTCGTAGAGCCGCTGGGAGTAGTGGCCGATGGCGTGCAGCAGGTGGGTCTTGCCCAGCCCGGAACCGCCGTAGATGAACAGCGGGTTGTAGGCCTTGGCCGGGGCCTCGGCCACCGCGACCGCCGCCGCGTGGGCGAACCGGTTGGAGGAGCCGATCACGAAGGTGTCGAAGGTGTACTTCGGGTTCAGCCGCGCGGGCTCGGCCGAGGTGTGCGGCTGGTTGCCCCCCGAGGTGTCGGGCGCGGCGGGCGTCGGCGGCGGGGGAGCGGATCCCTGGCCGCCCTCGGGATCGGTGCCGCGGGCCTCGGCGGTCGGCGTGTGCCCGTCGTCGCCGGGCCGGTGCGCAGCAGCCGGGCGTTCCCACCGGTCGCGCTGGCCGCGCTGGTGCCAGTGGGCGGGGGAGTCCGCGGCGGCCGATTGCGGCCACGAGCCCGGGGCCTCGCGGTGCGGGTTCTCCCAAGCAGGGGTCTCCCAGCGGTTGGGCGCGTCCCATTCGGCGGAGGAGGGCTGCTGCGGGCGGCCGCCCGGCCGGTGGTCGGGCGGGGGAGGCGCGGCAGGGTACTCGGGCGCGCCGGGACCGCCCCGCGGCGCAAGAAGGTCGTCGCCGTCGGAGTAGGCGGGAGCGGGGGACTCGGGCGGGGGATGGGCGCCCGGCTGCTGCGACCGCTGCTCACTGCGCGCGGGCTGCGGGGAGTCGCCGGGGTGGCCGTGCTGCGCATGTCGGCCGGAGAGGTCCTGGCCGGGCTGGCCGAACTGGCCGTCGGGGACCTCTTCGGTGGCGGCCGGGGAACCCGGCAGGTCCTCGGGCGCGATGGCCGGCTGCTGCCAGGGCGGCGACGCGTGGACCGGTGCCGGGGCGCCCGCCGCGCCGGTGTCGGGCGCGGGCGGGCCGTAGCCGCCGGCGGGAGGCGCCGCGGGCGGAGCGGGCTGCACGGCGGTGGGGTCGACGGTCACCGCGACTCGGATCTCCCGGCCCAGCTCGCTGGAGAGCGCCTGGCTGATGGCCGGGCGCAGGCGGGTCTCCAGGACCTCCTTGGCGAACTCGTTGGGAGCGGCCAGCAGCGCCGTGTCCTCGATCAGCCCGAGCGGGCGGGTCTGCGGCAGCCAGGCGCGCTGCTGCGGGGGGAGAGTGCTGTTGTCGAGGCTGTTCAGCACGCTCGACCACACCAGTGCGAGGTTGACCTGTGCCTCAGACAAGGCGACCTGCCATGGTTCGTCCCCTTCTCACTGGTCTTCTCAATGCGGCGTAGGGCCGTGTCCGGTGGCTTTCTCCGAGGTGCCCTCAGCCGAGCCCGGCGTCCCATTCTCCCGGTAGTGCCGACGGCGGCGGGACCGGGCCGGTCGGGGGCGCGAGGCGGCGTCCTGTGGGTAACCTGCGGTGGTTCTGTGGATCAGTTGTGTATGGAAGAACGCGGAGCGGCAGGTGCCGGATCGGCCGTGACGCGGTGTGCTTCCACAGCTTCAGGGCAAGATCCACATGTTGTACACGTGCTTTTACACAGCTTCGCAGACGCGGTCCACGCGGGTGGAGTTATCCACATTTCGCAGATCACAGGGGTGGGAGTACGTGCACACAGGTTGTGGACGCCGCTTCGGGGAGGCGCGCCGGCACAGCCGATGCCGCTCGTGCGTTTTCCACAGCTTAGAGGCGGCTCCCCAGGATGCACAGCTTGTGGAGAACGTGTCGGCGCAGTTGTCCACAGGCTCGGGAAAAGTGGACTCCGGACCTGCGCGGGCGTACGTCGTCGCTGGTGGCCGCGGTGATCGATTTGACCGGTGCCGGAGGGCCCCGTATCTTCGATATGCTTAGGTCGCTATCGGTCTGCGCTTGCGGCAGCGTCGCAGTGCATCGATCCGGCGGCCTGCGGCGCCGTCGGCCCGCCCTCGCCGAAGGGCCTTGTGCGGACCTCCGCAACACCCTTCGGCGCCGGAGAGCGCAGACACCGTGCCCCGCTGCCGTGGGGCAGCCGTAGTACTTCGATTACACGCCCCTGGAGCCCTGCAGTGAGCAAGCGTACGTTTCAGCCGAACAACCGGCGCCGCGCCAAGGTTCATGGTTTCCGGCTGCGCATGCGGACCCGTGCCGGACGCGCGATCATCGCAGCGCGCCGCAAGAAGGGGCGCGCGCAGCTGACCGTGCGCCACTAGAGGCCACGGTCGACCGATCGACCTGCGGGCCGGCTGTCCCCTGCGGCAGCCGGCCTTCGTTGTGTGTCAGGGCGTCTTCGACGGGCCCGCCAGGAGTCGGCGGCGCCCCGGTGCACGGCCCGCCCACGCCGCTGCTCGGCGCCTTCGCCGTGCGAGGTGCAGCGCGCAGGACGCGATCGTTGAGACATGCCGTCCGACGCCCGCCGAGGACCCGATCCGATGTTGTCGCCCCAGAACCGAATGCGCCGCAGCTCCGAGTTCACGGCCGTGCTGCGGTCCGGTCGGCGCGCCGGCCGAGAAGCGCTCAGCGTCGCGTACCTGGCGCCCTCGCCCGAGGCCCGGGAGTCGGGAACCCCGCCGCGTGTCGGGTTCGCCGTCGGCAGGCCCGTCGGAAACGCCGTCGTGCGCAAGCGTGTCCAGCGCCGCCTCCGCCACCTGATGCGCGCGCGGCTCGCGCTTCTTCCTGCGGGTAGCCTGCTAGTAGTGCGGGCCAAACCCCTGTCCGCGTCCCTGGGATACGACACGCTGGCCGCGCAGCTCGACGGTGCCATAGCCGCGGCGATGCGCCCCCGCAGGAACGCGACACGCCGTCGCAGGGGGCCTGACGACCCACACGCACCGGAGAAGACGCGCGACGGCGGGGATCTGGCGGAGTCATGACCGAGGAGATACCGAGCCGGGCGGCGAGAGCGCTGGTGGTGCCCATTCGCGGCTACCAGCGGTTCATCAGTCCTCTCCTGCCCCCTGTCTGCCGCTTCTATCCCTCGTGCAGCGCCTATGCCGTGGAAGCGCTGCACATGCACGGTGCGCCGCGCGGGCTGTGGCTCGCTGCGCGCAGGATCGCCCGCTGCCACCCGTTCCACCCCGGCGGCCTCGATCCCGTGCCCCCGCGAAAGGGCACCGCCGAGCAGGAGGACGCACCGATCGTCGAACCGGGCACCGCTCCGGAACCACCGGGGCAGTAGCCGAACCGAAGGAAGAGGGAGTTGGCCGGTGCTGGACTGGCTTTACAACATTGTCGGCTGGGTGCTGATCCAGATCCACTCCGGCCTGACGACTATCGGACTCAACCCCGATAGCGGCTGGGCGTGGGGCCTGTCCATCGTCACGCTGACAGTCCTCATGCGGCTGATCATGGTCCCGCTGTTCGTCAAGCAGATGCAGACGCAGCGCAAGGTCCAGGAGATGCAGCCGCAGCTGATGAAGGTGCGGGAGCGCTACAAGAACGACAAGCAGCGCCTCCAGCAGGAGCAGATGAAGCTCTACCAGGAGAGCGGCACCAACCCGCTGATGGGCTGCCTTCCCCTGCTGCTGCAGATGCCGGTGTTCTTCGCGCTGTTCAACGTGCTGCGCAACGTCGCTCAGGGCAAGGCGCAGTACGGCTTCACCCCCGACCTCGTCGAGTCCGCCCAGAACGCGGCGATCTTCCACGCGCCGCTGGCCGCACAGTTCCTGATGAGCAATCAGGAGCTGGAGGGCTACGGGGCCGACCCCATCATCGCCAAGGCCGTCATCGTCGTCGCCTGCGTGATCATGGGCGGCACGACGTTCCTGACGATGCGCCAGAGCATGAAGCGCAGCACTGTGCAGATGCCCGACAACCCCATGGCGCAGTCGCAGAAGATCATGATGTACCTGGCGCCGGCCTTCGGCCTCTTCGGTCTGGGTATGCCGATCGGTGTGCTGATCTACTGGGTGACCTCAAACCTGTGGACCATGGGCCAGCAGCACTTCCTCTACCGCAAGCCCGCCGAGGGGAGCACCGAGGACTCCGCCGACGCCGCCAAGAACGCTTCGCCCAACGGTTCCGCGAAAGGCCTTCTCGGCAAGCGCAAAGAGAGCGCGCCAGAACCGGTCGAAGAGCCTAAGATCGAGCGTAGGCAGCCGAGGAAGCAGCCGCGGGCCAAGCGCACCGGCGGCAAGAGCTAGGACTATCGGGTGAAGGGTCGCGCAGGCCTGTCAAGCCCTTGAGGCGCGTCTCCTGCACCCGCACAGACGTAAGGAGACAGTTCGCTGTGAGCAACGGCAACGAGGACGGGGCGGACGAGCGCGGCAGTGTCGCCGTGGCGGAGGCGCCGGAGAACGAGGACGAGGCCGTCGTCGACGTCGCCGCCCTGGAGCAAGAGGGCGACGTCGCAGCCGACTACATCGAGGGTCTGCTGGACATCGCGGACTTCGACGGCGACATCGACATGGACGTCGAGGGGGACCGCGCGCTCGTGTCGGTGGTGGGTGCGACGCTCGACGAACTCATCGGCGACAACGGCGAGGTGCTGGAGGCGCTGCAAGAGCTGACGCGCCTGGCCGTGCACCGGTCGACCGGCAACCGCAGCCGCCTGATGCTCGACATCGGCGGCTTCCGCGACTCCCGGCGCAAGGCGCTGTCGCGCGTCGGGGCCGACGCCGTCGAGGCGGTCAAGAAGTCGGGCGAGGTCAAGCCGCTGGAGCCGATGACGCCGTTCGAGCGGAAGGTCGTGCACGACGCCGTCGCGGCGGCGGGACTGCGAAGCGAGTCCGAGGGCGAGGAGCCGAGCCGCTACGTGGTGGTCTACCCGGCCGAGTGACCCTGCCGGTGCGGGGGTCCGCCGTCGAGCGGCGTCTGCTGCGACCGCTCGCGATCCGGCCACGGCGGCGGATACAGATCTCTACCGCTTCGGTTTCACGTGAAACATAACGTCCGCGCAGGCGCCCCTCACGCATAGGATCGTGGGGGGCGCTTCTGTATCTACTTCCTGGATTTCTCTCCATGTCGACCTGTCGATTCATCGCCGACCGGTCTGAAAGGGTCAAGGTGGTGACTGATGGCCTCGGGTGCTGAGGGGATGGTGGCACCGCCCGAACACGCCGCAGCCCTGTTCGGCGACACGCTCCCGCTCGTGGCCCGGTACGCGGATCTGCTCGCTGACGCCGGGGTTGAGCGTGGTCTCATCGGCCCGCGTGAGGTTCCCCGCCTGTGGGAGCGGCATTTGATGAACTGCGCCGTGATCGAGGAGTTGGTCCCCGAGGGGGCCGACGTCGTCGACATCGGTTCGGGTGCCGGCCTTCCCGGAGTGGTTCTGGGTATCCTGCGCCCGGACCTTGCGGTGACCCTCTTGGAGCCGTTGCTGCGAAGGACCGTCTTCCTGCGCGAGTGCATCGACCACCTCGATCTCCCCAACGTGCGGGTGCGCCGCGGGCGGGCCGAGGAGATGCGCTCGGAGATCCGGGCCGACGTCGTCACAGCACGGGCGGTCGCTCCGCTGGCCCGACTCGGGGTGTGGGCGCTGCCGCTGCTTGGCAAAGGCGGCAGCCTGCTCGCCCTCAAAGGGGAGCAGGCGGAGAGTGAGCTTGAGGAAGCACGCAGGGATTTGTCGGCACAACGCCCATGCGTTGCTGATGTGATCAGGGTTGGGCGCGGTAAAGTCGAACCCGCTACCACGGTTGTTCGCGTGACTGTCACATCTGAGAGCGGTCACTCCAGCGCGGCCAAGGCGCGGCGCTCCTCAGGTGGCTCCAGGAAGAAGCGCGGACGGAAGAGGTGAAGTCATTCGTGCCCCAGAACCAGACCGACGGCGCCTATGTTTCACATGAAACGCCTCGCTGGGAGGACCAAGCCATGCCCGCCGATGTTTCACGTGAAACGGATATCGACGTCATCTCCGCGCCTGACGCCGAGGTGGAATACGACACCCCGATAGCGCGTGCGGCCCGTGTCGCGATGTCGGTACGCGGACACGGTGACAACTCCTGGCCGCGCCCCGCTGAATGTCGCGTCATGAGCGTCGCGAACCAGAAGGGCGGCGTCGGCAAGACCACGACGACCGTAAATCTGGCCGCGTCGCTTGCGATGCACGGCAACCGGGTACTCGTCGTCGACCTCGATCCCCAGGGGAACGCCTCCACCGCGTTGTCGATGGACAGGAGTGCCGATTCGCGCTCGATCTACCACTGCCTCGTTGAGGACGAGGAGATCCGCGACCTCGCGCAGCCGGTACCCGACATCGACAACCTCTGGTGTGTCCCCGCCACCATCGACCTCGCCGGCGCTGAGATCGAGCTGGTCTCGCTGGTGGCCCGCGAGTCGCGGCTCAAGCGGGCGTTCTCGGCCTATGACAGCAGCGAGCTGGACTACATCCTCATCGACTGCCCGCCTTCGCTCGGCCTGCTCACGGTGAACGCCATGGTCGCCTGCGAAGAGGTGCTCATCCCCATCCAGTGCGAGTACTACGCCTTGGAGGGGCTCGGGCAGCTGCTGCGCAACGTGGAGCTGGTGAAGTCGCACCTCAATCCCGCGATGGAGATCTCCACCATCCTGCTCACCATGTACGACGGTCGGACGAGGCTGGCATCCCAGGTTGCGGATGAAGTACGCGGACACTTCGGCGATCTGGTACTCAAGACACTGGTGCCCCGAAGTGTGCGCGTCTCGGAAGCCCCGAGCTACGGGCAGTCCGTGATGACCTACGACCCGGGGTCCACCGGCGCGGTCGCCTACATGGAGGCGGCGCGCGAGATCGCCTACCGGGCGAAGACGAGCGCCGGTAACTGATCATGAGACGTGAAGGGAGACGTCGGTGAGCCAGCAGCGGCGCGGTCTGGGCAAGGGCCTTGGCGCGTTGATTCCGCAAGCGCCCGAGACAGCGAGCCTGGACGCTCCGTCCGACCTCGGTGCGGAGCAACAGCACCCCGAGGCCATCGGAGGCGCCTACCTCGAGGAGGTCGAGGTAGGCGCCGTTACACCGAACCCGAGGCAGCCCCGCCAGCACTTCGACGAGGAAGCGCTGGAGGAGCTGCGTGCATCGATCGCCGAGGTCGGCCTGCTGCAGCCGATCGTCGTCCGCAAGCTCGGTCCCGGGCGCTACGAGCTCATCATGGGCGAGCGCCGCTGGCGGGCGAGCAAGGAGGTGGGCCTCGATCGGATCCCGGCGATCGTCCGCGAGACCACCGACGACGAGCTGCTGCGCGACGCCCTACTGGAGAACCTGCACCGACAGCAGCTCAACCCGCTGGAGGAGGCGGCCGCCTATCAGCAGCTCCTGGACGACTTCGGCGCCACCCACGACGAACTCGCCAAGCGCATCGGCCGGTCTCGCCCCCATATCACCAACACGCTGCGCCTGCTGAACCTCTCGCCGTCGGTGCAGCGTCGCGTGGCCGCAGGTGTGCTGAGTGCCGGGCACGCGCGAGCGCTGCTGTCGGTCGAGGACTCCGAGACCCAGGACCGCCTCGCCCGGCGCATCGTCGAGGAAGGGCTGTCGGTCCGGGCGCTGGAGGAGGTCATCACGCTCGGCGAGACCGACGAGAAGCGGCCGGCTCCCCGCCGATCCCCGGCGCGCAGTGGACCGAACCCGGAGATGGAGGAGTGGTCGCGGCGCCTCTCCGACGTGTTCGAGACCCGGGTGAAGATCAATCAGGGACGCAACAAGGGCAAGATCGTCGTCGAGTTCGCGACGCGCGAGGACCTGGAGCGCATCATCGCCGCCATGGCGCCGGGATCGACTCAGGAGTGAGGCGCTCGCCGATCGGAAGCCAGCCTCCGGTCGGCCGCACGCGCCGCGTTGCAGTGACGAGCACGCGAAAGCGCCCCCCGAGACCGGAGGGCGCTTTCGCGTTCGTGGAGCGGGGCGGCCGCCTCCCGACTTCTGCGGTGAGCGTTTCACGTGAAACACGCGGCGGCGGAGCCGGGACGACTCAGCCGATGAAGTCTTCCAGGTCCTGAAGCAGCTTGCGCTTGGGCTTGGCGCCGTGGATCTGCTTGACGACCTCGCCGTTCTGGTAGACGTTCATCATCGGGATCGACAGAATGCCCGCCTCTCGGGCCGTCTCCGGGTTCTCGTCGGTGTTGAGCTTGACGATCTCCAGCTTGTCGCCGTGGTCGGCCGCGATCTCCTCCAGGATCGGGGCGACCTGGCGGCACGGGCCGCACCATTCCGCCCAGAAGTCGACCAGCACCGGCTTGTCGCTCTTCAGTACGTCGGCCTCGAAGGTGCTGTCGGTTACCTTCTTCAGGTCGGCCATGGGGATCTCCTCATCGGTCGCAAGTGGTCGCGTGGTCGTTGTGGTCGAGGGCGGGCCGGCGGCGGGGTCATCGGCCCTGGTCGGCCAGGAAGCGCTCGGCGTCCAGAGCCGCGGCGCAGCCGGTGCCGGCGGCGGTGACGGCCTGACGGTAGTTGTGGTCGACGACGTCGCCGGCGGCGAAGACGCCGGGGATGTTGGTGCGGGTGCTCGGTGCGTCGACGGCCAGGTAGCCCTCGGAGTCGAAGTCCAGTTGGTCCTCGAAGAGCTCCACGCGAGGGTCGTGGCCGATGGCGACGAACAGGCCGGTGACGTCCAGCTTGCTCTCCTCACCCGTGACCGTGTTGCGCAGGTGCACGCCGGAGACCTTGGACTCGCCGACGACTTCGGTGACCTCGGTGTTCCACAGGAAGCTGATCTTGTCGTTCGTGAAGGCCCGCTCCTGCATGATCTTGCTGGCGCGCAGCTCGCCGCGGCGGTGGATGACCGTCACCGAACGGGCGAAGCGCGTGAGGAAGGTCGCCTCCTCCATAGCGGTGTCGCCGCCGCCGACCACGGCGATGTCCTGGTCGCGGAAGAAGAAGCCGTCGCACGTGGCGCACCAGGAGGTGCCGCGTCCGGAGAACTCGGTCTCGCCGGGGACGCCCAGCTCGCGGTAGCCGGAGCCGGTCGCGATGATCACCGTGCGGGCCTTGTGGACGTCCTCGCCGACCTTGACGACCTTGGGCGTCGCGCTCAGGTCGACCTCGGTGACGTCGTCGGCCACGAGTTCGGCGCCGAAACGCTCGGCCTGCTTGCGCAGGTGGTCCATCAGGTCCGGGCCCATGACGCCGTCGGGGAACCCGGGGAAGTTCTCGACGTCGGTCGTGTTCATCAAGGCGCCGCCGGCTGTGATGGAGCCCTCGAAGACCAGGGGCTGCAACTCGGCGCGGGCGGCGTAGACGGCCGCGGTATAGCCCGCGGGTCCCGACCCGATGATGATTACATTGCGGACGTCGCTCACGATCGTCGCCCTCCGGTCGGTCGGCGGGCAGAGCGCTGGCGGCTGCCCGCGGGGAAAGTCGTCTGTCCCAACAGATGGTAGGCGCGTCCAATTCCCACTCGAGCCGAGGGACATGTCGACGTGTCGATCCGTCGGTGAACCCCCCTGGAACTCCCGCGGAGAGCGGCGCCGCGACCGAGCCGCGGCAGGGGGACCGGCGCGGGGTGCCGCGGCCCGGCCGCACGGCGATGCACGTGAAACGGCCCCCGCCGCCGGAGGCGGAGGGGGCCGGAGGCCTGTGCTGCAGGCGGCCGCCTAGGGAGCGGGCACCGCGGTCTCGGCGAGCACGGGGGCGGATCCGCCGCCCGTGCCGCAGTCCGGCGACAGGACGACCACGTCGTAGGAGTCCTGCTCCCCGCTGCCGGGCGTCGAGCCGTAGTACATCACCCAGGCCGG
Organism: Streptomonospora wellingtoniae; assembly: GCF_031845375.1. NCBI lineage: Bacteria > Bacillati > Actinomycetota > Actinomycetes > Streptosporangiales > Nocardiopsidaceae > Streptomonospora > Streptomonospora wellingtoniae. The sequence goes on along the minus strand of NZ_JAVREK010000005.1, from coordinate 246,890 downwards.
GCTCGGTGCGCCGTCCGAGGAGTACTCGGCGAGGTCGACCAGCATCGGGTTCCTGCCCGAGTCGTTCGCGCGTGCCTGGAGGCAGGAGGAGACGTCGTCAGGGACCTCCGAGGAGTCAGCCCGGCCCTCCTGCGCAGAGCCGCCAGCGTCGCCCTCAGCGCCGTCTGGGGTGGTCGGGTCGCTCTGGCGGAGAACGCCCCCGGCCTGTTCGGTCAGCCGGTCCTCGGTGTAGACGGTCCCGCTTTCGACGACCACCGGATGGTAGGCCAGCCCAGCGTCCTTGTGCGCGCTATGCTCACTCGCGCCGTCGCCGGGCCCGGCGAGCCGGCCGTCCACCGGATCGGAGACGAAACCGCGCATGACTGCGGTCCCACCGCCTACAACCACCACGGCCGCTGCCGCGACGGCGAGGTAGTTGATCCACCGACGGCGCATGGGGACGACGTTCGGCGGAAGCCCAGGAGTCGGGGGCCCGGATCCCGCCGCCGTGGAGCCGTCGCCGGAACCGCCGTCCGAGCCGCCGGAACCGGAGCCGCCGCCTTCGGCACGGCGGGACTCGGTCTCGGCGCGCACCGCGGCTTCGAGCTGCTCGGCCACCGAGTCGGGCAGCGGAGCTGCGGGCACCTCCGCCAAGGCCCGAGTGACATCGGCCAGCTCGGAGCGTTGCGCCGCGCACGCGGCGCAGTCCGCGACATGCTGCTGGACGGTGCTCTCGTCGTCGTCCTCCAGCAGCCCTTCGGCCGACAAGGCGAGAGTCTCCGCGTCCACATGAGACGTCACGATGCCCTGTCACCTCCTCTCGGGGATGTGACGTCCCGCGAGTGCTCAGGGTTCCTGAGGTGGGCCAGATATGGCAGAAGTCTTGCGCGTCCCCGCGCACAGCGGCTTTTCACCGTTCCGGGGGCGACTTCGAGGATCTCGGCGGCCTCGTCGACGCGGTAGCCCATCATGTCGACGAGCACCAGCGCGAGGCGCTGCTCCTCGGGCAGCTTGCCCAGCGCGGCGTGGACGTCCATCGCGGAGTCGCTGCTGCCGGTGGGGTCGGGGGTGCTCGCCTTGGTCCGCTCGTTGGAGATGACGTCGAGCGTGGCGTCCTCGGTGGGGACCGCCGGCCGAACCATCTTGCGGCGCATGCGGTCGTGGCAGGCGTTGATGACGATGCGGTGCAGCCAGGTGCTGACCTGGGCCTCGCCGCGGAAGCGGTGCGCGCCCCGGAACGCGGAGAGGAAGGCGTCCTGCAGGGCGTCGGCGGCCTCCTCGGAGTCGCCGAGGACGCGGATCGCGACAGCCCACATACGCTCGCGGTGGCGCCGGACCAGCTCACCGAAAGCCCGGTCGTCCCCCTGAGTGTGCCTGGACAACAGCTCCTTGTCGGGAAGCTCCTGAACCGCGTCAATCACCGTAGTCACGTTTTCCCGCGCAGCTCGACCTCGTTGACGATGCCCCGATACCTTGCCCCGTCCTGGGGCAGACTAGTGAACCATACGACGACATACTGCGCTTCGGCAGGCTTGGACAGCTTGAGGTCGACTTCGCCCTGCGCGCCGCTTTCGGTCGCCGCCGACGAGTCGCCGACACCGAGAGCGGAGGGGTCGGTGGAGTCTCCGACGAGGATCTCCACGTCGTGGGGGCCGTCGCCGAGGTCGAGCGAGACTTCGTGCACCTCGGCGGACTGGCCGAGGTCGATCCGCAGGCCCACTCCCTGCTTCAGACCGCCGAGGTCGGCGGAGTTGTAGCCCTGGGTGTGCCACTCGGTGGTCGGCTGACCGTCGATGGCCTGGCCGGCGAGCTCGTCGTGCTCGTCGCCGTCGTCGCCGAACGGATCGAAGCCGTCGGCCGACACCGGTTGGAGCGCCGAGAGCGCGGCCGGCTCCTGCCCGCCCCCGGTGGTCTGGCCGTCGGGATCTTCGTCGCCGCCGGAGCCGCTCATGCTGGTGCCGATGTTCCACGCGGCCACGACGACTCCGATGAACACGACCAGGGCGAGCCCGCCGACGAGGACGCGCGTGATACCGGCGGGCATGCCGTCCCCGCTGCGCCGGCGCTGGCCCGGCGCCGGCGCCGGGCGCTGCGGCGGAGCGGGAGCCTGCGCGGCGTGGGAGGAGTGCGGGGTGGCGGGGAACTCGCCGGAGCGGCGCGAGGTGCCGCGGGCGGGCTCGGGAGCCATCGGCGCGTTCGCCGGGGCGACGGGCAGCGGGACCATGCGCGGCACCTGGGCCAGCGCGTCGGCGATCTCGCGGGGCGTGCCCAGGGGACCCCCGTGCAGCGGGGCCAGGAACGCGGAGCGGCAGACGAGGTCGTTGAGATACTGCGAGACCTGGGAGTTGAGCTGCACCGGTTGGCACGGAGCGCCGGCGACCGAGGGCGCAGCCGCAAGTCCGCTTCGGGGCGTGTCGGGCCAGTGGGCGGTCAGACCCGCGTACAGCAGCCGCCCGAGACCCTGGGCGTCGGCCGTGGCGGGGTTGTCGGCGGCGAGGCCGCCCAGCGCGGCGTCCACGCCGATGCCGGTGACCTTGACGGCGCCGCCCAGGCTCCACATCAGCTTGCCGGGGGTCAGGTTCAGGTGGTACAGCCCTGCCGTGTGCGCGGTGGCCAGGGTCTCGGCGGCCTCGGCCACCAGACCGGCGGCGCGCTCGGGTTCGAGCGGGCCCTGGGCGAGGAGGTCGGCCAAGGACTGCCCCGCCACCCACTCCTCGACGACGTATGGGGTGGGGCCGCTGTCATCGGCGTCGAACACCTGGGTGACGCGGGAGTCGGCGACGCGGCTGGTGGCGCGCGCGGCGCGCACGACCTCGCTGGTCCTGGGGAACCCCTCCGCGAAGGTCCACACCGCGACGAGCCGGGCCAGGGTCTCGTCGGTGGCTTTCCACAGGGTGGCCCCTGCGGTGTGGCTTACCTGGCTGTCGAGTCGATAGCGGCCTGCGAGACGGGCGCCGGGCTCAATCATGAAGGTGCTCATGCCGGGAGTGACGGACGTGACGGCCGACTCGGGCCGCTCCCGCTCGTAGCTGCCTGCGGGGCGGGTCCGGCCGTGTCTGTGCCTGTCCCCAACCTCCCTTCGGGCAGCTCAGAAAACTCATGGGCGGCGGCATAGAACTGCCGTTCCATGCTAGGACGCACAGGCACCGCCTTCGGTGGCCAGGTGTGGGCGGGTGGGCGAGCATTTGGGTCCTTTTGTCGACTACGCAGGGTCAGTCGGCCAGGTGATCAGCGGCGCAACAGGCGGCTTCGCACCATTTCCAAGAATGTTGTGACTTCAGTCACACCGAGGCGTTTGGCGACCAGGATGAACACCAGCGCGCCCGCTGTGCCGCCGGTCGCCATGGCCAGCAGAGACGGAAGAACGGTCCCCGGAACCAGACTGAAGGCCGCCACCATGGCGATTCCGAAGAGCGCACTGGGGGCCGCCGCCGCATAGAGCAGCGCCAGCGTCCGCAGGATCCGCCGGCCGTCCAGCCCGTTGATCCGCCGGCGCAGCCCGCGCCAGGCCAGCACGGAGCCGACCACGTAGTAGGTGCCGTAGGCGACCGGCAATAGCACCACGACCAGTCGCGGCGGCGCGGTGACCAGCAGCGTTACGGCGAGTGCGGCGTGCGCGGCCTCGGCCGGCAGCGCGATCAGCGACGGCGTCCGGGTGTCGCCCAGCGCGTAGTAGACCCGCATCTGCAGTTGGAACAGCGTGAAGGGGATGAGCATCGCGGCGAACACCATGAGGATCCGCCCGATGGCCGCGGCGTCCTCGGCCGAGGTGCTCCCGTTGGCGTAGATCAGCACGCAGAACGGCACCGCGAAGACGATCATCGCCACAGACAGCGGCACGATCAGCACCGCCGAAAGCCGCAGTCCGCGGGAGAAGTCCGAGCGGACCAGGTCCTTGCGGCCGTCGGCGACGTGCGCGCTCATCCGCGGCAGAAGGGCGGTGATCACCGATACCGCGATGATGGCGTACGGCAACTGGAAGAGCATGGACGCGTACTGGTAGGCGGTGATGCCGGCGCCCCCCGCGGCCTCGCCCTCCTGCGCCGCGCGGACGCCCGCGCGCGTGGCGACGTTGGTCGTCACCAGCAGGCCCGCCTGGGCGACACCGACATAGAGCATCATCCACGCGGCGGTGCGGACGGCCTCGCCCAGACCGGAGCCGCGCAGGTCGAGGCGCGGGCGCCAGCGGAAGCCCGCGGCGAACAGCGCCCACACCAGGACCAGCGCCTGCAGCACCTGCCCGCCCGTGGTGCCCAGTCCCAGCAGGGTCAGCTCGCTGTCCGTGACCGAACCCGGCGTGGTGCCCGGCCCGGTGGTCACCAGGAACATCGCGCCGACACCGATGATGACGAGGTTGTTGAGCACCGGCGCCCACATCGGGGCGCCGAACCGGTTGCGGCTGTTGAGCATGGCACTGGCGATGCCGCTCGCGCCGATGAAGAAGATCTGGCCCAGCAGGAACCGCGCCAGCAGCGTGGCGGCTTCGTGCTGGGAAGCGGTGAACTCGCCGGCGTAGATGCGGATCAGCCAATCGGCCAGCGCGATCGCCGCGATCGTGATCACGGCCAGCACCAGCAGGATCACGGTGAACAGGCGCTGCTCGGTGGCCGCGCCGCCGTCGGCGTCGCGCTTCTTGCGTTTGACCAGGAACGGAACGAAGACGCTGGCCAGCAGGCCGCCGATGAGGAGGTCGTAGACGGCGAAGGGAACCATGTTCGCCGTCTGGTAGGCGTCGCCGAGCAGCTGCGTTCCCAGGGCCGCGGCGAGCACGATCGTGCGGACGAATCCCGTCGCCCGCGAGACCACGGTGCCGGCGGCCATGATCGCGCTGGAGCGCAGCAGGTTGCCCGGTGCGCTGTGTGCAGCGCCGCCGATCTCGTTGCCCTCCTCGCCCGGGCGGTCCGCGGTTCCCAGGTCGCCGTAGTCGGAGGGGTCGTGTTCGGGGTGCAGCCCGGGTTCGGGATCGGTGTCGGGTTCGGCCCGCTCGACCGCCTCCAGGACCTCGTCGGGCATGGGGATGCGCCGCTTGCGGGCCGCGTCCCCGGCGTTTGCTGAGCCGCCACCGGGCCGCTCGTCGGGCTGGCCGTCCGCCACCGGTTGCGTCATGGGTCCTGGTGCTTCCTCGTAAGGGGGGATGCGCGAAGGGGGTGGCGCCGTCGGCCGCGGTGGCAGGGGGCCGCGTGTACCGGTGTCCTAGCGCCGCAGGCGTGCGCGCACGAGGGCCGCCGCGTCGGACAGCTCCGGAACCAGCAGCCGGGCGCAGAGGAGGAAGAGCAGGGCCCCCGCGAGGCAGCCGACGACCGGCGCCCCGAGGTTGGTCGCGATGCCGTCGCCGAAGCGCGCGGTGGAGAACCACAGCACTCCGATACCGACGGTTGCGCTGGGGAGCGCGGCCGCGTGCAGCCGCAACAATGTGCCACCGATGTGCCGCCCGTCAAGCCCGCCGAGGCGGCGGCTGAGGATGAAGCCGGCGATGGTCAGTCCCGAGACGAACGACAGCATGAAACCGGCGGCCACGCCCACCACGACGAGGTTCGGGGGAAGCACGAGGAAGGCGGTGTAGGCCAGCACGCCGTGCACGGTGACGTTGGCCATGCTGATCAGCGCGGGCGTGCGGGTGTCGCTCATCGCGTAGAAGACCCGCAGCATCAGCTGGAAGACGGTGAACGGCACCAGGCCCAGCGCCATCGCGCACAGCACGGCGCCGATGTTCGCCGCGTCGCCGGCGGAGGTGTTGCCGCGCGCGAAGATGAGGGTGGCCAGCGGCACGGAGTAGATCGCCAGTGCCAGGCCCAGCGGAACCAGCACAAGCGCCGAGATCCGCAGGGTCCGGGAGAACCCGCCGCGGACGTCCTCCCAGCGCCGTGCCTCGGCGTCGGCGCTCATCCGCGGCAGGAGCACGGTGATCAGGGAGACCGCGATGACGGCGTAGGGCAGCTGGAAGAGGGTGTAGGCGAAGTTGTAGGCGGTCAGTCCGGCGCCGACCTCGTAGCCCCCGCGAACGCTCGCGGCTCCGGCGCGGTTCACGACGTTGGCGGTGATCAGCAGGCCGAGCTGGGTCATCAGGGTGTAGACGAACATCCAGCCCGCGCTGCGCAGCGCTTCGCCCAGGCCCGAGCCGCGCAGGTCCAGCCGGGGGCGCCACCGGAATCCGGCCCGCCATACTGCGACGACCAGCACGACCGCCTGCACGGCCATACCCGAGGACGTGCCCGCGCCCAGCAGCACCAGCTCGCCCTGGGTCACGGTGTCCACCGTGCGCCCCGCGCCGGCCACCCACAGGAACAGCCCGCCCACGGCGATGATGACCAGGTTGTTGAGCACCGGCGCCCACACCGGCGCGCCGAACCGGTTGCGGCTGTTGAGCATCCCGCTGATCAGGCCGCTCAGCCCGACGAAGAAGATCTGGGCCAGCAGGAAGCGCGCCAGGTAGACCGATACCTGCACCTGCTCCGGAGAGGAGTCGCCCAGGTAGAGACCGATGATCGGCTCGGCGGCGGCGATCGCGAGCGCGGTCACGGCCAGGAGCACCAGCACTGCGGCGGTGAACAGGCGGCTCTCCGTATTCACGCCGCCGTCGGCGTCGCGCATGCGCCGCTTGACCAGCAGGGGAACCAGGACGCTGGCGATCAGCCCGCCGATCAGCAGGTCGTTGATGATGAAGGGGATGGTCTGCGCGGTCTGGTAGGCGTCGCCGAGTAGCTGCGTGCCCAGCGCCGCGGCTATGACCAGCGACTTAACGAAACCGGTGACACGCGAGACCATCGTGCCGGAGGCCATGATGGCGCTGGAGCGCATCATGCCTCCGGAGCCGCCGCCCTCGGTCGGCTTCTCCGGCTCCTGCGCGGCGGCCGGAGCCGCCTCCTCGGCCGCTGCGGCGGGATCGGCGCCGCTGCGGGCGGCCTCGGCCGCCGCCCCCCCGTTCGAGGAGGAGGGGTCGTCGCTGCCGTTGGTGGTCTCGGTGGCCACAGACGGGTCCCTTCGAAATACGTGGCATTGCCGGGCGCGCCCTCGGCGGAGCGCGCTGCTACCGCCCGGTCGGTGTGCCGCCGGGTCCGCTCTCGTCGTCGTCCTCGCCCTCGTCCTCGCCAGTCTGCGCGGAAGAGGCGGAACCGGTGTCGGAGCCGGCCGGCGCGGGACGCGCGGACTCGTCCTCATTGTCCTGCACGCCGGAGCCGTCCGCGGACGCTTCGCCGTCGCCGCCGGTCTCCTCGCCGGCGCTCGCGGCGTCCGCGGCCGCGTAGCGGCGGGCGCGGTTGCGCGCCCACTTGCGCAGCGCGCGCGGCGCGAGCGCCACCACGAGCACCAGGGCGCCGAGGCCGCTGATGACCAGCGCCTGGCTGCCCATGCCGGTCGCGTTGACCGCCAGCACCTGCTCCTCGGAGACCGGTTCGCCGCTGAGGTTGTGCAGGTTCATCTGGATCATGGTGCGGCCGTTGACCCGCGTCGACAGCTCGACGTAGACGGTCGTCTTCTGGCCCGGCCCGATCTCGATGGCGTCCTCGTAGTTGCCGATGGACAGCCGCTCGGGGTTCTCCGAGAGCAGCGAAAGGTTCACTCTGACCGTGTGGTCGTCCAGGTCGTTGGCGATCAGCACGCCGATCGTGCCGGTCGCGCTGGCCAGCGTCACCGGCTCGGTGGGCAGAAGGTGGACCTTGTCCATGTCCCGCTCGACCGCCTGCTCGACCAGCGCGTGCGCCGGACGTGCCAGCTCGCGCTCGTGGCGCCAGGCGGCCGACTCCAGGCGCAGCACGGCCGGGCGGAACGGGTCCTCGCCGTCGACCAGGATGCTGTTGAACAGCCGCACCCTGCCCCGCAGGTCCTTGATCTCGCTCAGGTAGCCCTTACCGAGCTCGGCGCGGGTGCCCCGCTTGGGGTAGGTGAGGTTCTCGCGCTCATCGCCGGCTTCGGGGCCCGACGGCTTGACGTCGGACAGGTCCACGGCCTGCAGCCAGGGCAGCGAGCCGCTGGCCTCCAGCATGCCGGCGGCGTACTCGGAGCCGGGGTTCCAGCCGGAGGCCGGGTAGGCGACGAGGGTGCGCTTGGTAGCGGCGTCCTCGCCGGCGATCATCGCCGTCTCCGCGGCGAAGCGCTGCTGTGCCAGCGCGGCCTCGCCGGGGCCCGAGGCGTCCCGGCTCACCACGTCGGTCAAACTGCTGTCGGCGACCAGCGCGGTGCCCTCCTCGCCCTTGCCGAGCGACAGCGGTGCCTGGGCGGTCGGCGTGTGCTCCACCCAGGACTGGGCGGGCATGGCGTCGTCGCGCAGCAGGAACGTGCCGGCGCCCTGCCGCTGGTAGAACTCCCGGGTCGCGGTGTTCATCAGCCCGCCCTCGGGCAGCGCGACGGTCTCGTCGGTGGAGCGCTCCAGCACTCGTTCGACGGTCTCGCGGCCCAGTGAGACCGAGGCGTCGGCGTCCTCGGAGAGGCCGTGGCGCAGTAGCGCGGCGATGTCGGCCGACGCGTAGGGCGTGGACACCACGGAGTCGTCGGCCAGCGCGGCGCGGGCCTGCTCCAGCCAGAGCCGGGCTTCGGGGCTGGGCTCCTTGGAGGTGGTGGCGGTGTCGCTTTCGGACGTGCCCCCGCCGGTCGCGGCCTCGGCGACGGCCTGGGGATCGTCGGTCACCCGGTACGGCGAGGTCAGGCGCTCGATGTCGGCCAGCAGCCCCGGGTCGACGGCCCAGGTGACCGGCACGTCGGAGCCGGAGTCCTCTGCGGAGTCCCGCCCCCCTCCTGCGGCGTCGGCGGCCGAGTCCGGCCCGTCGGCGGAGGCGGACGGGGTCGCGGCGGTCGAGGGCGAAGGCGCGGTCTCCTCGGCGGGGGCCCCGGGTTCCAGGGTCACGTCGTCGCTCTGAGCGCCGGTGGTGAGCAGTTGGCCGAGCCGCCCGTCCGAGCCCAGGCTCTGTACCAGCGAGGTGTCCAGGTAGGTGTCGTCGTCGGCGCGCTGGGGCCGGTCCATCAGCGGCCACACCCAGGCGATCCGGACCGACTCGGGCGCGCCGTCGCCGCTGCGGTAGGGCAGGAACGTGCGCTCGGCGCCGATGCTGTCGCCGGAGCCGTCGAAGGCCTGCACGGCAGCGGGATAGACGCCCCAGGAAGAGAGCGAGAGATCGGAGGCGTCGGCGCGCAGGGTGTAGCCGGCGGACTCGCCGGGTTCGAGCGTGCCGTCCAGCGCGACCTCGGCCGCCTCGGTGTCGGGCGGTTCGCCCTCGCCGGAGGAGAAGGAGTCGAGCTCGGACCGCTCGGTGACGGGGCTGCTCGCGTAGCTGAACCGCACGCTGACGTCGCGAAGCGCGCTGCCGGTGGTGTTGACGACCTGGCCGGTGATCCGGACCGTGCTGCCGCGGCCGATGGATTTCGGCGTGATCTCCTCGACGATCAGCGGAGCGGTCGCGGAGCCTCCCCCGCCAGGGTCGGCTGGAGCCGGGGCCTGGGCAGGGTTGAAGGCGGCCAGGGCCGGGATGACGGCTGCGGTCGTGGCCACGACCGCGCCGATGTGGACGATTCGACGCACGCCAGAAGGTCTTCCGTGTCAGGTTGACAATGGCCCGCGGGGGATTGGGTACGAAAGCGCTGGACGCCGCAATCTCGCGACCCGCGCGTGCACCCCCGTCGGGCGCGCGGGAGTCGCGGCGGACTGCTGAGAACGATACCCCCTACCCGGCCGCGCTCCGTTGCAATACGGCCCGGGTGGAATGTAAGGCGGCGCTGTCCCAGACCCGCCCGAGGGGTCGCGCAGGCGGTCGGCGCGTCGGCCGAGCCCTGTCCACAGCGGCTCCGGCCGATTCGCATGACCGGGGGAGGCCCCCTAGTCTCTGGTGGTGTGCCGAACACAGCGTTTCCCGGTGAGTCCCCACGCGAACCCGCGGGCGGGACTGCGCCGACCGTCCCGGGCGACCTCACCGACAAGCAGCGCGCGGCGATAACCGCGCTCTTCGGCTCCATCGACTCTGTCGTCCAGGAGCTGGGCGAGCGGTTCTCCGCGGGCGGGCACGAGCTCGCGATGGTGGGCGGACCCGTCCGCGACGCGGTGCTCGGCCGCGAGGTCCACGACTTCGACCTCACCACCGACGCCGTGCCGCAGACCATCCTGTCGCTGGTCGAGGGCTGGGCCGACGCCGTGTGGACGGTGGGCATCGACTTCGGCACCGTCGGCCTGCGCAAGGGCGGCCTGCAACTGGAGATCACCACCTACCGCAGTGAGTCCTACCAGCCCAAGTCCCGCAAGCCCGAGGTCCACTACGGCTCCTCCCTGCACGACGACCTGCTCCGGCGCGACTTCACCGTCAACGCCATGGCGGTCCGACTGCCCGAGCGGGAGTTCGTCGACCCCTTCGGCGGCCTGGCCGATCTCAAGGCCGCCCGGCTGCGCACACCGGGCCTGCCCGAGGACTCCTTCAGCGACGACCCGCTGCGCGTCATGCGCGCCGTGCGCTTCGCCGCGCAGCTCGGCATGACCCCGGCACCCGAGGTCCGCGAGGCCGCCTCGGCCATGGCCGACCGGCTGGCCATCGTCTCCGCCGAGCGTGTCCGCGACGAGCTCACCAAGCTGATGCTCAGCGGCGATCCGCGCACGGGCGTCGAGCTGATGGTCGACTTCGGCATCGCCGACCACGTGCTGCCGGAGATCCCCCGCATGCGGCTGGAGATCGACGAGCACCACCGGCACAAGGACGTCTACGACCACTCGCTGACCGTGCTCGACCAGGCGATCGAGCTGGAGCGAAAGCGCGGCATGCAGCCCGACCTCGTGCTGCGCCTCGCCGCCCTGCTGCACGACATCGGAAAGCCCAAGACCCGTGCGTTCGAGTCCGGCGGCCGGGTCACCTTCCACCACCACGAGGTGGTGGGCGCGTCCATGAGCAAGAGCCGGCTCAGCGCGCTTCGGTTCCCCAAGGACGTCACCGCAGCCGTCGGCAAGCTGGTGGCACTGCACCTGCGCTTCCACGGCTACGGCAAGGGCGAGTGGACCGACTCCGCGGTGCGGCGCTACGCACGCGACGCCGGCGACCAACTGCAGCGGCTGCACGTGCTCACGCGCGCCGACTGCACGACCCGCAACCGGCGCAAGGCCGCAGCGCTCGCCCGCGCCTACGACGACATCGAGCGCCGCATCGACCGCCTCGCCGAGGAGGAGGAGCTCAACAAGGTCCGCCCCGACCTCGACGGCAACGAGATCCAGCAGATCCTCGACATCGGGCCGGGACCGATGATCGGCAAGGCCTGGCGGTTCCTGTTGGAGCTGCGCTTGGAGAACGGCCCGATGGACAAGGAGGCCGCCGCCGAGGAGCTGCGCTCCTGGGCGAGGCGCCATCTGGAGGAGTCCGGCGGCGCGGGCGGCGCCGAGCAGCACGCGGAGCGATCCGAGTAGCGCCGACGCGCCCGGCGCGGTCGGAGGCCTGTCGAACGGGCGGATCCGCCCGTCGATGTGTCGACGTAGCGACGTGTCGGCGAAACCGCATGTCACCCCCTGCCGCGCAGAGCGTGGGCGCGCACCGCCCAGCAGGCCGCCATCAGCGCGTACCCCGCCGCCAGGGCGACGACCGCCGCGACACTGGTGCCCGAGCGCGGCACGGCCGCCGCCGCGAGCCCCGCACCCGCCACGAAGGCCGCGTTGAACAGCATGTCGTAGACCGAGAACACGCGTCCCCGGAAGGCGTCGTCGACATGTCGCTGAACCAGCGTGTCGACGCTGACCTTCACCCCTTGGGACACCAGCCCGAGGGCGAAGCCTGCGGCCGGGAACAGAGCGGGTGCGAACGGCAGCCCGAACACCAGTAGCGCTGCGCCCCCGGCTCCCAGCAGCAGCGCGATCCAGGCGTCGGCGGAGATGCGCGCGGTGGCCCACGGGGTCGCCGCGGCCCCGGCGAAGTACCCGGCGGCCGAGGCCGCCAGAGCCACCGAGAACCCGGCGAATCCGGCGACGCCACCGGAGGTGAAGGTGTTGTTGTACAGCAGGAGGGTCACCAGCGTCGCGACCCCGTAACCGGCCCTGTGCCCGGCGATGGTGGCCAGCCCGTAGCGGGCGGGGCGCCGGCTCCAGATGTGGCGTGCGCCGTCGGCGAGTCCGGCGGCCACGGTGCGCACGGCGGCGCGGACGCGGTCCGCCTGCTCGTCGAAGTCGGGACCGAGCTCGGCGCGGCCGAGCGTGAGCGCGGCGGGGGCGGCCAGCGCCATCGCCGCTCCGGCACCCAGCAGGATCAGCGCCGTCCCCGCGGCGCCGTCGCCGCCGAGCAGGCGGAGTCCGGCCCCGGCGCCCGCTCCGGCGAAGGCGGCGAAGGTGCCGCACGTCGGTGTGACCGCGTTGGCCATCATCAGCTTGTGCCGGGGGACGACGTGCGGCAGCGCGGCCGACAGCGCGGCGAGGAGGAAGCGGTTGACGCTGAGCAGCACGAGCGCGGTCGCGAAGAACACGGCGCCGTCCGAGCCCGACCACACGAGTGCGGCGGTGGCGGCCGCCACCGCACCTTTGGCCAGGGCGGAGAGTACGAGGACTTGTCGACGTGACCACCTGTCGATGAGGACGCCCGCGAAGGGCCCCACGGCCGAGAACGGCAGCAGCAGGACGGCGAAGGCGGTGGCCACCTGGCCGGCGGTGGTGTGCTGCTCGGGTGAGAAGAAGATGTATCCGGCCAGGCCCGCCTGGTACACGCCGTCGCCGAACTGCGAGACCAGCCGGGTGGTGAACAGGCGGCGGAACCGCGGTCCCCGCAGTACGTCGCGCAGATCGCGGTAGAAGGACACCGGCCAAGCCTATGGCGGGCGCCGCAGGACACGGCTGCGGGTGCGCGCCGGGACGGATGTTCCACGTGAAACCCGCGCACGGCACGGCCGACCGGGCGGACGCAGGCCCCCGGGGTTCGGGGGCCGCGGCGGCCCGGCGGCCGCCCCGTTGCACGCGGACCGCCGGGGGCTACTGCCGCTGCAGGGTGCCTTCGGACTCGCTTTCGCTACCGTCCTCGAGGACGCTGGTGACCGTCACGTCGAGCGCGTCGCCGCCGGCAGGCTCCAGGGTGACCTGGCCGTTGTCCACGCAGTCGGGGTCGTTCGCGACCGAGTAGGTGAACGTGAGCGAGGACTCGGTGCCCTGGGCGTCGGCGATCTCCCAGGCGCAGCGGCCGTCGTCGGTGCTGCCGAGGCCGTACTCCTCGGCCGAGATCTTGTCGTCGCTGATCTCGACGGTCAGCGACCAGGTGCCCATGGTTTCGCCTGAGCCGTCGTACTGGTCGAGGGTGCCGTCCCAGGTGCCTTCGTAGGTCGCCTGGACGCTGCCTCCCGACCCCTGACCGCCGGAGCCGCCCGGAGTGCTCAGCAGGACCAACGCGATCCCGCCCACGACGACGAGCAGGGCCACGCAGACGGAGATGATCACGAGGATGAGTCCGACGTTGCCTCCGCCTCCGGGCGGGCGGCCGCCCGGAGGCGGAGGATAGGGACTACCGCCGCCCGGCAGCGGGCCCGGGGGCGGCCCGTAGCCCGGCCCGGGACCGCCCGGCGGGCCGGGGTGGTAGGGGCCGCCGGGCCCCGGCGCCGGCTGCTGCCACGGTCCCTGCGGCCCCGGCTGCGGGGGCCGGCCGGGGTCCTGGGGGTAGCTCATGAGGCTCCTTGCCCTGCGCGGGCGAATCGCCCGGGTCGGCTTCAGGTGGGAAGCACCATTATGGCCCGACCGGGGAGCCGGACATCGCGGACGGCCGACCCCGGCCGGTCCGCGCACGGACCGGCGCTGGCGGCACCGCGGCCGGGCCTCAGCGGTCGATCTCGCCCGCGATGAACCGCTCGACCAGGGTGTGGCCGTCGCTGTCGCTGTGCTGTTCGGGCGGCGACTTCATGAAGTAGGAGGAGGCGGAGAGGAGGGGGCCGCCGATACCGCGGTCCTTGGCGATCTTGGCGGCGCGGATCGCGTCGATGATGATGCCGGCGGAGTTGGGGGAGTCCCACACCTCCAGCTTGTACTCCAGGCTCAGCGGTGCGTCGCCGAAGGCGCGCCCCTCCAGGCGGATGTAAGCCCACTTGCGGTCGTCCAGCCACGGCACGTGGTCGGAGGGGCCGATGTGCACCGAGCCGGCCTTGAGCTCGTGGGGGATCTGGGACGTGACCGACCGCGTCTTGGAGACCTTCTTGGACTCCAGCCGCTCCCGCTCCAGCATGTTCATGAAGTCCATGTTCCCGCCGAAGTTGAGCTGATAGGTGCGGTCTACGACCACACCGCGATCCTCGAACAGCTTCGACAGGACGCGGTGCGTTATGGTCGCCCCGACCTGGGACTTGATGTCGTCGCCCACGATCGGCACTCCGGCCCGGGTGAACTTGTCGGCCCACTCGGGGTCCGAGGCGATGAAGACTGGGAGGGCGTTGACGAAGGCCACCCCGGCGTCGAGGGCGCACTGGGCGTAGAAGTGGTCGGCCTCCTCCGAGCCCACCGGCAGATAGGACACCAGCACGTCGGTGCCGGCCGCCTTGATCGCGGCGACCACGTCGACCGCGTCATCGGTGGACTCCTCGATGGTCTCGCGGTAGTAGCGACCCAGCCCGTCGAAGGTGGGGCCGCGCTGCACCGTCACGCCGGTGGGCGGCACGTCGCAGATCTTGAGCGTGTTGTTCTCGCTCGCGCTGATGGCGTCGGCGAGGTCGTGGCCGACCTTCTTGGCGTCGACGTCGAACGCGGCGACGAACTCGACGTCGCCCACGTGGTAGGAGCCGAACTGCACATGCATGAGGCCGGGCACCCGGGCCTCGGGGTCGGCATCAGAGTAGTAGTGGACGCCCTGGACGAGCGACGCCGCGCAGTTTCCAACACCGACGACGGCTACACGTACCGAACCCATTGGTCCTTGCTCCTTCTTCGTTGCTGACTGGGAATTGTCGCGGCGCGCCGGAAGAACGCGCCGAGCGGCGGCTCGTGCCGCCTCCGGCTAGCGCCGGTTGCCGGTGTGTGGCGGAGTCGCCCCGTCGGGCGGGGCGCTCCCGCCGATGCTCGCATCGGCCCCCGCCGTCCTTTCAGCGCAGCGCCGCTCCTGGCGGATGAGGGTGTCGAGCCAGTCGACCTCGCTCTCGATGGCCGCTGCCCGATGGCGGTGCAGTTCGACGGTGTAGGGGTCCTGCGACCGCTCGCCCAGGCGGTCCCGCAGCGCGGACAGCCGTTCCAGCAGCCGTGCGCGCCGACCGTCGAGGATACGCAGCCGCACCTCGGAGCGGGTGCGGCCGAACAGGGTGAAATGCACCCCGAAGCACTCGTCGTCGGTGGCCGCGGGGATGCAGTCGGAGAGGAGCTCGTGCAGCCGGTCGCGGCCCTGGTCGGTCAGCCGGTAGACGATCCGCGAGCGCCGTCCGCGCGCCGCGCCGGGCTCGCCCGGGTCGGACTCGGCCACCAGGTCCCGGCGCAGCATCGACTTCAGGCAGGGGTAGAGGGACCCGTAGGAGAAGGCGTGGAAGGCGCCGAGCTCGGAGTTGAGGCGTTTGCGCAGTTCGTAGCCGTGCATAGGGGTCGCGGCGAGGTGTCCGAGGACGGCGAGCTCCAGCACCCGTGCCCGTCCCTTGCTCATCCCTCGCACCTCCTGGTTCGTCGCGCCTATGGGAGTCAGCCGTACATGGGCCGGATCTGTTCCCGCTCCCGCGCGGTCGATCGGTGCGAGGCGGCCGGCACCGGGCCGGGCCGCCCCTTGCCGGTCGCGGACTGTTCCGGAGCGATGGGGCCAATGTGTGGTTTATATACGTATGACTATATCGCTTCGATATAACGCAACCCTATGTTGGCTATCTAACACCTGCCGGCGAACGCCTTCCATCGCGCCGTGTCCGAAAGAAAAGGGTGGCGAGCTGCGGGTTCGTACCGCGGGGACCTCCGCCGGTGCCCGAATCGGCGGGCCGCGGTGTGCGCCCTGCGTATTCGGGTGCGGACAAGCCGTATCGCCTTCGGGGTACGGCGATCGCTCCGGCCCGGTACGCTCCCGCCCGGGTTGTGCTATACGGCGGCATCGCTCTACCGTGACGGGTGCTTTACCCGTGAGGCCCGTTGCGCCTGTGGCCCGCCCCCGATGGGCCCGGGAAAGCAGGGTCCGGGTCGGCCACGGCGGTACGTATCGCCGCCCCGGCCGTGTTCCGCCACGGGATGCCTGCCTAGAGGTCGCCGACAGGAGGAAGCAGAGGACGAGGTTTCCGGAGGATCGAAAACCAACCGCGCCGATCGCGCGTCCAATAGTGCGGACGTGTGAACCCCCGAATCGACTGGTGCGGTTCGATCCACAGGCCGGATTCTCCTTCGCGCGGGGCCCATCCCCTTCCCTTACCCGAGTCGCAAGGCCGATCGGCCGCTGACAGCAATCGAGGACGCGTGAGTACCGAAAGACGACGGAATGCCGGCGGGCGCCGCCGGGCCTCGAACGGCCCGGCGGAAGGCGCACGCGGCAACGGCGGCAGGCGCCGGGCCGGCGGCCCGGTGGGGGACGAACGCGCCGGTGGTCGGCGCAGCCCGGCGAACGATGACGCCGGCCACTGGGACGGCGGCGGACGAGGCCGCGGCGGTGGAGACGGAGACGGCTTCTGGGACGACGACCGCCCTGCGCGGCGCGGGCGCGGCGCGGGCGCCGACGACGGCCGCAGGCGCCGTGCCGAGCCCGGCAGGCAGAGCGGCGGCAGGCGCGCCGCCGGCGCCCGCTCGGAGTCCGGGCCCGGGCGCAGGGCGGCGCACGGCAGTGGAGGCGGGGGCGGCCGCCGCCGGCCGGCCAACGACGACTACGACGAGTACGACGAGCGCGGCCCCGTCAAACGCTTCTTCGCCAAGGCGTGGAAGCCCGCGCTGATCGCCTGCGCGCTGATGTTCGTCACCGGGGTCGCGGTGCTCGGGATCGCCTATGCCAACACCCCCGACCCGCGCACGCTCGACCAGCAGGACAGCGCGACCCTCGCGGCCACGAGCATCAACTACGGCAACGGCCAAGAGGCCGTGACGACCGGGGAGATCAACCGGGTCATGGTCCAGCGCGAGGACATCCCGCAGACCGTTGTCAACGGCGTCCTCGCGGCCGAGCAGCGCAACTTCTACGAGGAGCCGGGGATCTCGATCTCCGGCACCATGCGGGCCGTGCTGACCGCCGGCTCCGCAGGCGGCGGTTCGACCATCACCCAGCAGATGGCGCGCAACTACTTCGACACCCTCTCCCAGGAGCGCAGCTACACCCGAAAGCTGCGGGAGATCCTGATCGCCATCAAGGCGGGCCAGGTCATGGACCCCGACACCATCCTGGAGAAGTACCTCAACACCATCTACTTCGGCCGGCAGGCCTACGGTGTGCAGGCCGCCGCCCAGGCCTACTTCGGCAAGGACGTGCAGGACCTCACCGCCGCCGAGGGCGTGTTCATCGGCACCATCATCCAGCAGCCGGGCAACTTCGAGAACATCGAAAAGGGCTCGGAGATGGACGAGATCCTCAGGGAGCGCTGGGACTACGCGCGCGACGGCCTCGTCGAGATGCACGCGGACAACCCCGAACTGGGGATGACCAAAGCCGAAGCCAACAAGCTGGAGTTTCCCGAGGTCAAGAAGTACTCGGTGGGCCAGGGCATCGAAGGCCAGGAGGGCTACATCCGCCAGGCCGTGATCAACGAGCTCGCCAACCGGTACGGGCTGGAGCCCAGCCAGGTGACCACCGGCGGCTACACGGTCGAGACCTCGCTGAATCCCAAGCTGATGAAGCGCGCCGGCGAGGCCTTCAGCGGGACCCTGCCCGACATGCCCAAGGAGACCGTGCAGCACCTGGTCTCGATCGAGCCGCAGACCGGCGAGATCAAGGCGTTTTACGGCGGCACCGACTTCACCGAGGATCCGAACAACTCGCTCGTCCTCGACGCCCAGGCCGGTTCGGCCTTCAAGCCCTACGTGCTGGCGACCGGCCTGGAACAGGGGATCGGGTTGAAGAGCACCTTCAACGGCGACTCACCCCAGGAGTTCCCGGGGATCGGCGAACCGATCCAGAACGACAGCAACCGGTCCTGGGGCGAGGTCGACCTCGTCGAGTCGACGGCCCACTCGATCAACACCAGCTTCGTGCAGTTGGCGATCGAGGCCACACCGGCCGCGGTCACCGAGACCGCCGGCGACGCCGGGGTCTCCGAGGACCAGTTCGAGACCGCCGAGATGGGGCCCAACATCGCGCTGGGCACCTACCGGGTCTCCGCGCTGGACCAGGCCGCCGGGTTCGCCACCTTCGCCAACGGGGGCGTGCACGTTCCCCAGCACATGATCACCGAGGTGACCAACGCCGAGGGCGAGGTCGTCGAGCCCAACGACCAGGCCAAGCTGGAGTCGGGCACTCGGGCG
The DNA here is from genome assembly GCF_031845375.1 of Streptomonospora wellingtoniae. Classification (NCBI taxonomy): domain Bacteria; kingdom Bacillati; phylum Actinomycetota; class Actinomycetes; order Streptosporangiales; family Nocardiopsidaceae; genus Streptomonospora; species Streptomonospora wellingtoniae. The sequence goes on along the minus strand of NZ_JAVREK010000005.1, from coordinate 228,598 downwards.
TTCAGCGAGGAGACCGCGGCCGACGCCACCTACGCGATGACGCAGGTCGTCGAGAACGGCGGCGGCGACGCCGCGGCGCTGCCCGACGGCCGGCCCGTGGCGGGCAAGACCGGTACCTCCAACAGCGCCAAGTCGGCCTGGTTCGTCGGCTTCACTCCGCAGCTCGCCACATCGGTGGGCCTGAGCCGCGATGACGGGAAGGAACTCGTCATCCCCGGCGTGAGCGCGATCTACGGCGGTACCACCTCCGCCAAGATCTGGAAGGCGTTCATGACCGAGGCGATGAAGGGCAAGGAGGTCAAGGAGTTCCCGGAGCCCGTCTACGGAGGGTCCTCCAAGCGCTACGGGCCCACACCCACACCCACGCCCACGCCGACGCCGACGCAGACCGAGGAGTCGGAGGAGCCGGAGCCCACCGAGACGCCGTCCTCGCCGACTCCGGACGTCCCGGAGACCACTCCGCCGGGGGGCGCCACCGAGCAGCCCTGCCGTCCCGTGTGGGAGTGCGAGACGACGGAGACGCCGACCGAGACCCCCACCGATGATGACGGCGGCGACGACGGAGGCGGCGGCGGCATCTTCTCCAACGACCGATGACGATGGCTCCCGGCCCGCGGCGTGTATCCCAGGAGTCAGGGCGGAGCGGACTCTGGCTGGTCGCCCTCGGCGCAGTCGGCGCGGTCCTCGCCTACCTCGCGAAGTGGCCGTGCCGGTTCGGCGGCGCATGGACCGACGGCGGCCAGTACACCTACGCCTGCTACAGCGACGTGTTCCCGCTGTACTACCGCGACGGGCTGGGCGGCGGCCAGGTCCCCTACCTCGACGTGCCCACCGAGTACCCCGTGCTGACCGGCGGTCTGATGTACGCCGCCTCCCGCGCGGTGTCCTGGCTACCGGAGGGCGTCGGCCGCGCCTTCGCCTACTTCGACCTGACCGCGGTGGTGCTCGGCTGCTGCCTGATCGCCGCGGTGGTGGCAACCGGCCGCATCGCGGGCCGCGGCGGGCTGGATCCCGCGGACACCGCCTACCGGCCGCGCGCGGCGCTGCTCGCCGGCGGTCTCGTCGCGCTGGCCCCGTCGGCGGTGCTGGCGGGGCTGATCAACTGGGACCTGCTCGCGGTCGCGCTGCTGGCGGGCGGGCTCGCGTTCTACTCCCGCGGGCGCATGTGGACCGCGGGCGCGCTGATCGGCCTGGCCACTGCTGCGAAGTTCTACCCGTTCCTGGTCTTCGGGCCGATGTTCGTGCTGATGGTGCGCGAGCTGTGGCGCAAGGAGGGCGGGCCGCCGGCGGCGGACTTCCTGCGCACCCTCGCCGGAGCCGTCCTCGCCTGGGCGGCCGTGAACCTGCCCGTCTACCTGGCGGCGCCGCACAACTGGGCCACCTTCTTCACGTTCAGCCGGGAGCGCGGCACCGACTGGGGTTCGGTCTACTACTTCCTGGGCGGCTACGGGCTCTTCGACTCCGGCGACCTGGATCTGGTCAACGCCACGGGAACGGGCGCGCTCGTGCTCGCCTGCGCCGCGATCGCCCTGCTCGGGCTCCTCGCCCGCCGCAGGCCGCCGCTGGAGCAGCTGGTGCTCCTGGTGGTCGCCGCGTTCCTGATGACCAACAAGGTGTGGTCGCCGCAGTTCGTGCTGTGGCTGCTGCCGCTGGCGGCCCTGGCCTGGCCGCGTACGGTGCGCCCGGGTACCGCGCTGGCGGTCTTCGGCCTCTGGCAGCTGGCCGAGGTCTGCTACTTCTTCGGCATCTGGCAGCACCTGCTCCACGTGTCCCAGCAGAGCGACCCCGCGAGCGCGGGTGCGCCCGCCGGCCTGCCCTTCACGGGCTATGCGCTCGTGCTGCTGGGGCGGCTGGCCGCGGTCGCAGCGCTGTGCGCGCTGACGGTTGTGGATTGCCTGCGTAAGGGCGATCAGCGGGCTTGACTGCTGGTAGCCTTGGCTCTCGTCTGGCTCAATGCCCTCCTGCCATGGAGAGACCATGGCCGCGACAGTCCAGAGGAGGTACGAACGCCCATGCGTCGTTACGAAGTTATGGTCATCCTCGACCCCAGCCTCGACGAGCGTACGGTTTCCCCGTCGCTGGAGCAGTTCCTCGGGGTCGTCCGCAACGACGGCGGAACGGTCGAGAAGGTCGACGTCTGGGGCAAGCGGCGCCTGTCCTACGACATCGCCAAGAACACCGACGGCATCTACGCGGTGATCGACCTGCAGGCCGAGCCCGCGACGGTCAAGGAGCTGGACCGCCAGCTCAACCTGACCGAGGCCGTGCTGCGCACGAAGATCCTGCGCCCCGCGGCGCACTAGGCGCAGCCGAACCCCAGCGGCCACCGGCGCCCGACCGCCCGGCGTTCCCCGCCCGCACGCCTGATCCGAACTAGTCGAACCGGAGCCGATCCATGGCAGGCGAAACCCAGATCACGCTCGTCGGCAACCTCGTCGACGACCCGGAGCTGCGATTCACCCCCAGCGGTGCCGCGGTCGCCAACTTCCGCGTGGCCTCGACCCCGCGCATCTTCGACCGGCAGAGCAGTGAGTGGCGCGACGGCGAGTCGATGTTCCTCACCTGCTCGGTATGGCGGCAGTACGCGGAGAACGTGGCCGAGAGCCTGCAGCGAGGCATGCGCGTCATCGTGCAGGGCCGCCTCAAGCAGCGCTCCTTCGAGACCAAGGAAGGCGAGAAGCGCACCGTCTTCGAGATCGACGTCGACGAGGTCGGCCCCGCGCTGCGCAGTGCCACCGCCAAGGTGACCAAGGTGCAGCGCCAAGGCGGTCAAGGCGGCGGTTTCGGCGGCGGTGGCGGCCAGGGCCAAGGCCAGGGCGGCGGCGGAGGCTACGGCAACCAGGGGGGCGGCTTCGGCGGGCCCCAGGGCGGCCGGTCCGGTCCTCCGGCTGACGACCCCTGGGCCACCGGCGGCGGTTTCGGCGGCGGTGGCGGAGGCTACTCCGACGAGCCCCCGTTCTGACCGCTGTCCCACTCGCGGAGACGCGCGGCCGACGCCGTGCGCGCCCGCGATCCTGTCCGAATGACCATCCCCGGGAGATCCGGGGCTCTTGCTAAAGGAGCACCACGATGGCGAAGCCGGCAGCGCGCAAGCCCAAGAAGAAGGTTTGCCTGTTCTGTCAGGAAAAGCTGACCTACATCGACTACAAGGACACGACCCTGCTTCGGAAGTTCATCTCCGACCGGGGCAAGATCCGTGCCCGCCGGGTGACCGGCAACTGCACGCAGCACCAGCGCGACGTCGCGACCGCGATCAAGAACGCTCGCGAGATGGCGCTGCTGCCCTACACCAGCACCGCTCGCTAACGGGGATTTTCGAGGGAGGTTTGTCGTGAAGCTGATTCTGACCCAAGAGGTCACCGGCCTCGGCGCCCCGGGCGACGTCGTCGAGGTGAAGGACGGTTACGGCCGCAACTACCTGCTGCCCCGCGGTTTCGCCATCCGGTGGACCCGCGGCGGGCAGAAGCAGATCGACTCGATCCGCCGCGCCCGTTCGGCCCGGGAGATCCGCAGCCTTGAGGACGCCCAGCAGGTCGCGGGCCGACTCAACTCCATGCGCGTGAAGCTGAACCAGCGCGCTGGTGACGGCGGTCGCCTGTTCGGCTCGGTCACCGCCGGCGACGTCGCCGAGGCCGTGAAGTCGGCCGGCGGCCCCGAGGTCGACAAGCGCCGGATCGAGATCCGCAACCCGATCAAGTCGGTGGGCGACCACAAGGTGCAGATCCGCCTGCACCCTGAGATCAGCGCAACCATCGCCGTTCAGGTCGTCGGCGTCTGATCGACCGACCGCCTGACCAGGCCCCGGCCCCACGGGCCGGGGCCTTTTCGTGCGTCCGCGGGCCTCTGCGACACGCCGACATGATGTAACGCTTCAATGACAAAGAGTGACTTACCTTGTCCTGTGGGCCCGCAGCTCCACAGGAAGGGTGAGGCCGTTATGTCCAGTCGGGATGCGGAGAGAACGGACGTCGGCGTCGAGCGCCGCAGCGTCCTGCACGGAGCCGCCCTGGCGGCCGGAGGAGTCCTGCTCGGCGGCGCCATCGACCTGGCCGCGGCCGGCGACGCGCTCGCGGGAGCGCAGCCGACGGTCTACACCCGCGGCGATTGGAACGCCCGCAGGCCCAAGAGCTGGGCCGTGATGCGCCCGTCCCCGCCGGACCGGATCGTTGTGCACCACACCGCCACGGCCAACAGCGCAAACCACAGCAAGGGCCACGCCTTCGCGCTTTCCCGGGCGATCCAGAACTACCACATGGACACGAACGGCTGGAACGACACCGGGCAGCAGCTGACCATCAGCCGGGGCGGGCACATCATGGAGGGCCGCAACCGATCCCTGAAGGCCATCGCCGAGGGCCACCACCTCGTGGGAGCGCACACGGCCAACCACAACAGCCACACGATCGGCATCGAGAACGAGGGCAACTACGTGTCGGCGACGCCGCCGCGGGACCTGATGGGCGCGCTCACCGAAACCTGCGCATGGCTGTGCCTGGCCTACGGCCTCGACCCGGCCGACGCGATCGTCGGCCACCGCGACTACAACGCCACCGCCTGTCCCGGCGACCGGCTGTATGCGCTGCTGCCGCAGCTGCGCAGCGACGTCCGGTCACGGCTGCGCGGCCTCAAGGCGCGGTTGATGCAGCGCGGGGACTCCGACGTGCCCGAGGAGCACCTGCCCACCTATCCCGACGTCCCCGCCGACGAGAGCCGGGCGCTCTTCTACCACGGGCCGGCGGTGGGTCCCCGGGACAACTGAGACCGGTTGGCCTGCGCCGCCCTCCCGGCTGCCGGCTCCGGCGACCGGGAGGGCGGGCGGTCAGGGGCGCGCGGCCCCGCTCACCAGCCAGGCGTCGCCGCGCGCCCGCAGCGCCAGGGTGGCGCCGCGGGCGGCCATCCACACGGCGAACGCGCACCACAGCCCCGTCAGGCCGTACTGCGGAGCGTCGGCCAAGCCGACCCGCACCGCGGCGGCGCAGGGCAGGAACACCAGCATGGTCCAGAAGCTCGCCCAGGCGAGGTAGCGCTGGTCTCCCGCGCCCATCAGGATGCCGTCGAGCACCATCACTACTCCGCTCAGCGGCTGCATGAGGGCCACCACGACGAGAGCGCCCAGCAGCAGGCCGCGCACCTGAGGGTCGTCGGTGAACAGCAGCGGTGCCCAGGGCCGCACGGCGAAGACCGCAAGGGCGAACAGCAGGCCGGCGAGTACGCCCCACTCGACCATGCGGCGGGTGGCCGCGCGGGCGCCCCGGGGATCGGAGGCGCCCAGGTAGCGGCCGATGATGGCCTGCCCGGCGATCGCGATCGCGTCCATGGCGAACACCAGCAGCGACCAGATCTGGGTGGCGACCTGGTGCGCGGCGATCTCGGGGTCTCCCAGCCGCGCGGCGACGGCGGTGCACACCACCAGTACGACGCGCAGCGAGACGGTGCGTACGAACAGCGCGACTCCGGCGCCCGCGGCCGCGCGCAGACCCTCTGAGCTGGGGGCGGCGGAGACGCCGTGGCGGCGTGCCGCACGCAGGACGACGGCGGCGTAGACGGCGGCTCCGGCGGTCTGGGCGGCGACGGTGGCCCAGGCCGAGCCGGCGATCCCCCAGTCCAGCGCGAGCACCAGCAATGCTGCCAGCCCGATGTTGGCGAGGTTGGCGCCCACGGCCACCACGAGCGGAGTCGTGGCGTCCTGCAGCCCCCGCAGGACGCCGGTGCCCGCCATGACGACCAGCAGCCCGGGTGTGCTGAGCAGGCTGATGCGCAGGTAGACGAGTGCGTGCGGGGCTACCTCGGGCGATGCGCCCAGCGCCTCGACCAGCCACGGCGCGGCCGGGTAGCCCAGCGCGAGGATGCCTGCGCCGATCAGCAGCGCCAGCCATACGCCGTCGATGCCGCTGCGCAGCCCGGCGGCGATCTCGCCGGCGCCGACGCGGCGGGCGACGGCCGAGGTGGTCCCGTAGGCCAGGAAGATGCACAGGTTCGCCAGGGTCATCAGCACCTGGCCGGCCACACCCAGGCCGCCAAGCTGCGCCGTGCCCAGCGTGCCCACGATGGCGGTGTCGCTGAGCAGGAACAGCGGCTCGGACACCAGTGCGAAGAAGGTCGGCACGGCGAGCCGGAAGATCTCGCGGTCGTGGGCGTGGCGGAACGGCGGCGCCGAGAGGAGAGCGGGCATGTCCTTGCAACGGTAGGGGATAACGGACACACGTTCGACTCGCTGTGCAGAGTTGTCCACCACATCAGGGGCCTGTGGATAACTTGTGGACAGCCGCTGGGGAAATTTCTTTCGCGCACAGCCGGTGCACAACATGATCGCAGGTCACTGGGGATATCGGCACCGGAGTCCGAAGTTATCCACAGGCACTGTGCACAAGCTATCCGCAGATTAACCCCAGTGGTCCACAGGATCTCCCCAAGTCCGTCCACAGGCTGCTTTGCGCTGCGGGTCCCGCAGTCGCGAGAATCCAGGCTCGGGCATGCTCGACATGCCGACCGTGAAGCAGGGGGAATCCACGTGAGCGTCGCCGAACACCCGCCGGACGGCACCGGCACCGGATTCGAGCGCACACCGCCGCACGACATCATGGCCGAGCAGAGCGTGCTCGGCGGCATGCTGCTTTCCAAAGAGGCCATCACCCAGGTGGTCGAGATCGTGCGGTCCGCCGACTTCTACCGGCCGGCGCACCAGACGGTCTTCGACGTCGTCGTCGACCTGTTCTCCCGCGGCGAGCCGGTCGACGCGATCTCCGTCAACGCCGAGCTGACCAAGCGCGGCGAGATCGCGCGGGTGGGGGGAGCGCCCTACCTGCACACTCTCACCGAGGCGATCCCCACTGCGGCCAACGCCGGCTACTACGCCCGCATTGTCGCCGACCGCGCTGTGCTGCGCCGCCTGGTCGAGGCGGGTACCCGCATCGCCCAGATCGGCTACTCGGGCGACGGCGAGGTCGACGACCTCGTCGACCATGCCCAGGCCGAGATCTACCGCGTCGCCGAGAAGCGCACCGGCGAGGACTACCTGCCGCTGAGCGACGTCATGCCCGGGGCTCTGGACGAGATCGAGGCGATCTCCGCGCACGACGGCTCGATGACCGGCGTGCCCACCGGGTTCACCGACTTCGACCAACTCTCCAACGGCCTGCACCCGGGGCAGATGGTCATCATCGCGGCGCGCCCGGCGGTCGGCAAGGCGCTTGCGCTGGACACACCGCTGCCTACGCCCGGCGGCTGGACCACCATGGGCGAGGTCGCAGTGGGAGAGGACCTCGTGGCCGCCGACGGCACCCCCACACGCGTCGTCGCCGCCACCTCCGTGATGGACCGCAGGCCCTGCTACGAACTGGTCTTCGCCGACGGCACCGCGGTCGTGGCCGACGCCCGGCACCAGTGGCCGACGCTGCGCCGCGACGCCGCGGGGCCGACGGTGCACGGCCTCGCCACGACCGGCGAGATCGCCGCCGCAGTGGAGTGCGGGACCGGCGTCGTCATCAGTGCGCCGGGCATGAGACCCGGCGGGCGGAGGGCGCCGGCCCGCGTGACCCGGACGGCGCCGGCGGGGCCGCCTGCCGGTTCGGGCGGTCCCTCCGGCGCCAACGGGACTCCGCCCGCCCTACTCGATCCCCAGCTTGTGGACAGCGCCGCGGCGCACGGGGAGCCCCACCGGGTGGTCGCGGCGCGCAGGGTCCCCAGCGTTCCGGTGCGCTGCGTTCAGGTCGACCACCCCGACCACCTGTATCTGGCCACCCGTTCGCGAATCCCCACCCACAACTCCACCCTCGCTCTCGACTTCGCCCGGGCCGCCTCGATCAAGCACCAGCTCACCAGCGTCTTCTTCAGCCTGGAGATGGGCCGCAACGAGATCGTCATGCGGCTGCTCTCCGCCGAGGCCCGGGTGCCGCTGCACACCATGCGGTCGGGCCTGATGACCGACGACGACTGGGCTCGTCTGGCCCGCCGGATGGGGGAGGTCGCCGGCGCGCCGCTGTTCATCGACGACTCGCCGAACCTGGCGATGATGGAGATCCGCGCGAAGTGCCGCCGCCTCAAGCAGCAGCACGACCTCAAGCTCGTGGTCGTCGACTACCTCCAGCTGATGAGCTCGGCCGGACGCGTCGAGAGCCGCCAGCAGGAGGTCTCGGAGATGTCGCGGTCGCTGAAGCTCCTGGCCAAGGAGTTGGAGGTCCCGGTGATCGCCCTGTCCCAGCTCAACCGCGGGCCCGAGCAGCGAACGGACAAGAAGCCCCAGGTCAGCGACCTCCGTGAGTCGGGGTCGATCGAGCAGGACGCTGACATGGTCATCCTGCTCTACCGCGAGGACGTGCACGAGAAGGAGTCTCCCCGGGCGGGCGAGGCCGACCTCATCGTCGCCAAGCACCGCAACGGCCCCACGGCAACGGTCACCGTCGCGTTCCAGGGGCACTACAGCCGATTCGTCGACATGGCGCCGGGCTGACATGCCGACCCGCACCGCCGCAGCTCCGACTGCGCCGGGCGCGGACGGCCGGCCCACTGGACCGGCTGCCCCGCAGCGTCGGCTCGGTTTCGGCTGTGCTCGATTCGCATTGGCGATGGGCCGATTTGTCGACAAAGCGATCCGCGCGGGGGAGCGGGCCGCGGCTCCGGCCCCTTTGGCAGACTGGGCGGTCGGAGGCGGTTCGTGTTGCGGGAGGTATCGCCGTGCGGCTTGGTGACGGGCCCCGGACCGAATGCGAGAGGCTGGTCGCGGCCCCCTCGGCACGGGTCTGGGAACTGGTGGCCGACATCGGGCTGCCGGCGGAGTACAGCCCCGAGCTGATGCGGGCCGAGTGGTTGGGCGCCGGGGTTCCGGCCGTGGGGGCGCGCTTCGCGGGATACAACCGGAACCGCCGACTCGGCGCGTGGCGGACCGTATCGGAAGTGGTCGAACTCGTTCCCGAGCAGGTATTCGCGTGGGCCGTGCTCGACGCCGACGGGCGGTTCGGTCCGCCTGCGGAGGATCCGGAGCGTGCCTTGGCGGTGTGGCGCTACACGCTGGAGCCCCGCGAGGGCGGCGGCACGCTCCTGCGTCAGGAGGTCCGGCTGGGTCCGGGCCGCTCCGGACTGACCGCCGCCGTGGACCGCATGCCCGACCTGGAAGAGCAGTTGGTGGCCGGCCGACTCGACGAGCTGCGCGCCGGCATGGAGACCACCCTGCGCGGCCTCGCCTCCCGCGCCGAGAACGGCTCCGCGGCGTAGCGTGTGCATGAGACCGCCCCTGGGACGCCGATGCGCGGCCGGGGCGGGTCCGTGCCGTGCACCGTCCGGCGTCGCGCCGGGCGCCGCTCCTGAAGACGAGGTGAACACCGTGCCCGCCCTTTCCGTCGAGCAGCGCCGGGCCTTCCTGGCCGAACCGCGCATCGCCGCCTTCTCGGTCAGCGCCGGCGAAGGCCGAGCCCCCCTCACGGTCCCGATCTGGTACGCCGTGGAACCGGGCGGCGAGCCGTGGATCATCACCGGGCGGCGGTCGCGCAAGGGCCGCCTCATCGAGGAGTACGGCCGGTTCTCGCTGATGGTGGAGTCCGTCCGGCCGCGGGTGCGCTACGTGTCGGTCGAAGGCCCCGCCGAGCGGCAGCCGCTGACCGAGGAGCTGCTGCGGGCCATGACCGAGCGCTACATGCTCCCCGAGGCCGTCGAGGGCTACCTCGCGGCGGCCTGGGCGGCCCGTACCGAGCTCGACGACGCGGTCTACGTGCTGCGGCCCGAGCACTGGCTTTCGGCGGACCTCTCCGAGCACGGGGGCACCACCGGGCACCGGGTCGTGTAGGGAGCCGGAGCCGAGACGGAGACGGCGAGGCCGCCGCCCCGCTTCCAGACGGCCGGAAGGCGTGTCGGCGCGTGGCCCCGCGGTTCGCCCCGGAGAGGGGCGCGTCAGGCCGGGCAACGCTGAGGGGCCGGTCGCGTCGTGCGGCCGGCCCCTCAGCGGCGGCGGATACTCCCGTCGCGTCAGATCCAGCGGGCCTCAGGGCGGGTCCGTCCGCTGTCGTCGGTCACCAGCACCCAGCTCATCAGCGGGCGGTCGGAGGCGACGGACTCCGCGGCCTCGCGCGGCTGCGGAGCGGCGGGCGCCGGAGCGGCGCTGCGCAGCCGCGCAGCGTTGCGCGTGCGGCGGCGGGGCGGTGCGGTACGGCCTGCCTGTGGCGCCGGGCTCACCGGTTGGTTCATTGCGGCACCCCCTTGTTCGCCTCTCTGAATACTACAGTTAACCCTTCGTTCACCTTGAAGTCAATCTGGATTCCCTGCCATGTCGCTCGGGACCGGGGGTGGCGAAGGGCTTCAGCTGGAGCTCCGCCGTCAAAGTGAACAAAAGATGAACAAGAAGAACGTCCGTCTGAATCCGAGATGCCGGCGGTGCGTGCGCATCTCCGCGCGGGGCCCGCGATCGGGCCGGGCGGGCGCGGGGGAGGGCACCGCCCTATGCTGCCCCTGCCCCTGCCCCTCGGCCGCGGGACGGCGGAAGACGCTGAAAGCCCGGCCGCGGGCGGCCGGGCTTTCACCGGTGTCGGGTATCGGGTAGGAGACCCGGTTGCCGGGTCGGCGTGTGCACGCCGCCCGGACCGCGGATCACTCGTTCGGGTCCTTGAAGATCAGGCCGACGACTTCCAGGTAGAGCTGCTCCGGATAAGGCACGAAGTTGATCCGGCTCAGGGCCTGGTCCTGACCGGCGGACTCCATGACGAACGTGCCGTATCCGAGGAAGCGCCCCATGATCGAGCGCTCGAAGCGCATGTCCGTGACCTTGCCCAGGGGCATCATGTTGACCTGGCGGGTGATGAGTCCCTGGGTCAGCAGCAGGCGCTGCGACGTGATGACGAAGTAGTCGACCGACCACTCGGCCACGCGCCAGACGAACCAGACGAGGATCAGCAGCCACACCCACCAGATCACCGCCAGCGCGGCGGGGCTCGCCGCGATGACGGTGTTGCTGAGGATGCCTGCGAAGATCAGCGCACCGAGCACGGATGCGACGGGTCCGATCAGCACCGCGGGGTGCCGCCGGATGGTGACGACGTCCTGTTCGTAGGGCAGCAAGTAGCGGTTGACAGATGCCGGTGCTCGGTTCGGCGGTGCGACGAGCCTCATGGCCGGGCGACCCCTATGCGCTCAGGGTGTTCACGAATCGGGACAGTGATTCGGCGGCCGACATGAGTCCCCCGACTCCGGTCTGAATGACCCCGGCAGCGCTTTCCGGTTGAGTGAGCAGATAGAACGCGACGAAAGCGATGAGGGCGTACCCCAGCCACTTCTTCAACCTCGCCATGACCGACTCCCCACGAATGCTGATGACCCACTGACCCAAGGTGATTGTTACACCGACATACGGGCCCGTAAAGCCAGATGCCCGTTTCGGGCGTGGCGTTCCCGGCGCAGGGCGTGGTGCTGGTCACCCGGCTGCCGACCGTGCGGCCCGGCCGGTCAGCGGCGTTCGGCGAAGGCGAGTGCGAGGACCTGCAGGTGCTGTCGCGCGATGCGCTCCACGAGCTCGGGGGTCGCCCGCCCGGTGACGTCGAGGGCGCCCTGACGCGCCGCGTCCACACATCGTGTGATGGTGGCGGCGTCGTGTACTCCGGCGAACTCGGAGTTCAGGCGCTCGACGACGGGGGAGAGGTCGCGCGGCGTAGTGGTCTTCTCGGGCATCTCACTCCTTCGAGGGAAAAGGGTGACCGGTTGCGCTGTGTACCCGCAAGCAGGCGCTTCGTAACCGCCCTCGGGGTCAAGATTACGGGTCGGGCATAAGGCCGATGGTGGTCGAGTTCGGCTATCGGGGATTCGGCGAGGGGTGTCTGCGGTTGTGCTCGGTCAGTGAGTCGGGGGCGACTGTCGCCCATGATCGACCCTTAGTGTCACGACTCCATCTCGGTCTGAATTCGGCCTACGCAAATCGTCGTGTTCCGGGTGCTCAGAACGCGATCACCAATGCGGTGCCGGGTGACCGCCCGAGCGCCTGTTCGAACCAACCGAGGTCTTCCCTGATTTCGGATGTCCAATCATCGTGATTCGGATTGATGCAAAAAAGTCGAACAGTGCATGTCCGACCGTCGTGCCTCGCGGTCGCCGCGGGCGCCGACGGCGCCCCCGCCGCGGCAACCGCGTTCACGGGGTCCGATGCCACCGGACCGGATTCGGTTCAGACCGATCCGTACAAGCGGTCGCCCGCGTCTCCCAGGCCCGGAAGGATGAAGCCCCTGTCGTTCAACCGCTCGTCGACGGCGGCCGTGACCACGCGCAGCGTCGCGCCGTTCTGCTCTCCCAGGTTTTCGGTCAGAGTCTTCAGGCCTTCGGGGGCGGCCAGTAGGCAGATGGCGGTGACATGGTCGGCGCCGCGCTCGACGAGCAGGCGCAGGGCCGCGGCCAGGGTGCCTCCGGTGGCCAGCATCGGGTCGAGCACGTAGCACTGGCGGCCGGAGAGGTCGTTGGGCAGCCGGTCGGCGTAGGTGGCCGGGCGCAGGGTCTCCTCGTCGCGCGCCATGCCCAGGAAGCCGACCTTCGCCGTCGGCAGCAGCCGGGTCATCCCGTCCAGCATGCCCAGCCCCGCCCGCAGGATGGGCACGACGAGCGGTGTCGGCCGGGTCAGCTGCGTACCGGTCATCGGTGTCAGCGGAGTCTCCACGGTCACGTCGGCCACGCGCACGTCGCGGGTCGCCTCGTAGGCGAGCAGCGTCACGAGCTCGTCGGTCAGTCTTCGGAACGTGGGCGAGTCGGTGCGCACGTCGCGCAGTGTGGTGAGTTTGTGCGCGACCAGCGGGTGGTCCACGACCAGGGTCTCCATTGAACACTCCGGTTGAGCTGGGCGGGCGATGGGAAATCGGCGCCGAGTCTATCCGCGTGCATGCGGGCTGCCGCCCCCCGGTTGACCTGGGATTCGGCGCGGTCGGCGGCGCGGAGGTGCATCCGTAACCCGATCGCGTCGGTCGTAACGTTCTGCCGGGTGGCGGTTGTCCGTTGTAATAGAGGTTGTGAGCGCCGACTTCTATCACGAGGCAGATTCCCTCTGGGGAAACCGGGTCGCGGGCGACCGCGACCGCTACGATGACGCCGCGCCGGACGATCTGCGATCCTGGCCCGATCACAGCAGGGCTGGTGGGGTGACGATGACGGAACTCGACGACGACGATGACGGCGGCGATTTCGCCGCGGTCGCGTACCGCGAGGAGGACTACTGGGACGTCTATCTGCTCCCGGTTGCCCTCACACAGGACTTCAAAGGGCTGCTGCACGCGCTGCGGCAGCAGCCCAGCATCAGCGGCGCGATCGGCATGCTCGCCATCGGCGACGACTTCTTCGTCATCGTGCGCCTCTACGGCGACGACGTGAGCCTGTTCCTCTCCGACGTCACGGCGTCCGTGGACTGGCAGGTGGCGCGTGACGTCCTGGAGTATCTCGACATCGACGTGCCCGACGACGAGGATTTGGACCAGGTGCTGCCCGCGGGCGACATGTCGGTACTCGCCGATCTCGGTCTGGACGAGATGGAGCTGGGCGCCCTCGCCGGCGACCTCGACCTCTATCCCGACGAGGTCCTGGCCAGCATCGCCGAGCGCATCGGATTCCACCAGGCGTTCCAGCGTGCGGTGGACTCGATGGGGTAAGGGACTCGGGATCGGCCAGTGACGGCAGGTCAGGCCCCCGGCCGGCCCGGCGCCCGCGAGAGAGGACTGGAGAGCGTGCGGTGTCGATCTTCTCAGCGGTCTTCTGCAGAGCCGCCGACGAGTGGACGGGCGTAGAGACCGAACTCGACGACGCGGCGAGCATCGACGACGTCGCCGACATCATGCGCGACGCCTCGGGCTCCGCCTCCGAAGGCACGATGGTCCTGCTCATGGAGGCCGACGACGAGTGGTTCGCCGTGGTGCGCGTGGAGGACCACTCCGACCCCCGCGTGTTCCTCTCCGACGTGCGGGTCGTCCACGAGCACCCCGTCGCGGCGCTGCTGCTGGACAGCGGCGAGATCGAGGCGCCCGAGCAGGTCGAGGGGACCGGCCAGAAGCCCTATCCGCAGCCCGGAGGCGACACCCGCCTGCTCGTCGACCTCGGTACGCCCTCCGGGGAGCTCGTCGCGCTGACCGCCGGCGGAGGGCTGCTGCCGGGTGACATCCTCGCGGAGATCGCCGACCGCGCCGGATTCGGCGGACCTCTGGAGGCACTGCGGCTGTGACCGGAACCGGGGGCGATCCGGTGCCCATGGGCCGTGCCGGGATCGATGCGGCGCTGCGCCTGGCTCTGGACGAGAGCGGGCGCACCGCCGACAGCGGTGACGTCCCGGTGGGCGCGGTCGTGCTGGACGCCGCGGGCGAGGTGGTCGGCACCGGGCACAACGGACGCGAAGCGGTCGGCGACCCCACCGCCCACGCTGAGATCCTCGCTCTGCGCGCCGCGGCCCGCCGTCGCGGCGCGTGGCGCCTGAGCGGCTGCACCCTCGCGGTCACCCTGGAGCCGTGCACCATGTGCGCCGGAGCCCTCGTCCAGGCCAGAGTCGACCGCCTGGTCTACGGCGCCCGCGACTCCAAGGCGGGAGCGGCCGGATCGCTGTGGGACGTGGTCCGCGACCCCCGGCTCAACCACCGCCCGGAGGTGGTCCCGCCCGACCTCGTCGCACCCGAGCTGGCCGACCGGTGCGGGGCCGTTCTTTCCGAGTTCTTCTCAGTGCGCCGTATCCGGTAGAGTACGCAGCGGTGGAGTCGCCTAGTGGCCGATGGCGCTCGCCTCGAAAGCGAGTGTAGGGAGACCTACCGTGGGTTCGAATCCCACCTCCACCGCCGCCGGATGAGCCGGCCGCCCGATCGGGCGGCCGGCTCATCTCGTGTGTGCGCCTTCCTGGGGCGCGGGGGTGCGACGGATCCGGCCCCGGACCCGACCGGCCGCGGCCGGATGCGGCAACGCGGGAGCCTGCCGTTCATCCGGGACGGCGGCTACGATTTCCTCCGCATCCCCCTACAAGAGGAGACGTCGGTGACCGCCGGCCGGCTCGGCAGCTACAGGCGCGCCCGCGGCAACACGCAGGAGCCCCCGCGGCCGCAGTGGAAGCGCTCCCGTCCCCGCGGAGCGGCCGCGACCGTCGGCGTCGGTGATGCCTCGTTCTCCCGGCGGTTTCGCGACTCCGCACTGGAGCGTGTGCTGGTCTCGCCGTGGGCCGGACCGCTCACGTGGGTCGCGGTGACGACGTCCATGACCGCACCCTTCCTGGGACGCTTCACCGCGCTGGTGCTCGGCGCTCTGGCGCTGCAGCCGGCCTGGGCGGGGCATGCACTCGCGTACTCGATCGGGGCATGCGCGGGCGCGGGGCTCGCCGCGCTCACCGCCGTTGTCCGGCGCAAGA
This sequence comes from Streptomonospora wellingtoniae, assembly GCF_031845375.1. NCBI lineage: Bacteria > Bacillati > Actinomycetota > Actinomycetes > Streptosporangiales > Nocardiopsidaceae > Streptomonospora > Streptomonospora wellingtoniae. The sequence goes on along the minus strand of NZ_JAVREK010000005.1, from coordinate 213,270 downwards.
GGTGTGCGGCGGCCGAACGGGGTGCCGACGCGCGGCTCAAGCGTGCGGCCAGGCTGGTCCTGCACCGGGGAGAACTCGCGGACGACCCCGCGGCCAACCGGATCGCCGCGTCGCTGGGGCGGATCCACCTGCGCGAGGGATGGACACCGCTCGCCGCCCGGATGGTGCGGGTCTTCGCCGGCGGCACCGTCGTCGCGCTGGCGGTGGCGCTGTACTTCATCTACGCCGGCAGTGGTGCCGCCGGTATCGCCGAATTCGCCGGAGTCGCCGTCCAGCTTCTCGGACTGACGACCGCGGCAGCGGCGGTCTCGCTCCCGGCGCGCCTCCACACCAACAGCCGCCGGATCGTCGCGCTGCAGGCCGCCGAGGCCTGGTCGGGCGCCCCGGGGCGCCCGACCAGAAGCGCGGACTCAGGTTGCCCGGTCATGTGACGACACCTCGCAGCAGCAGAACCGACAGCCGCCGTGCCGAGGAGGTGCCGATGACCGCCGACACCGCCGATCCGGCCGGTCCCCGCATCTCCGTGCGGGACCGCGTCGCCGTCGCGATGTGGAGGAGGCCGCGAACCCGGGGCGGCGCGGGCGGCCTCGTACTCGGGCTGGCTCTGGGGGCGCTGCTGCCGCTCACCGTGTACGACCCCGGTGCCCGCCTGTACATGCCCGTCCACGTGCCGTGGCTCGGAACCTGCGTCTCGGCGGTGACGTCAGCCATGGGAGGGGCCGCTGGAACGGTGGGCGGCTTCGGCGTCGGCGGCCGTGCTCTGGCGACGGAGAAGAGCGGAGTCCTCGGATCCCGCCTCGACCCGAGGATGATGGGCGCGGCGCGGACGGCGCTGCGGAAAGGCGTCCTGCCCCGCGACGCCGAAGCCGCTCGGATCGCCGCGGCGATTGCGCGCCTCCGGCAGCGGAGACCGGTCCACCCCGGGGCCGAGTCCCTGCTCTTCGGCACGCAGGCCGTGCTGCAGGCCGTCCTTCTGATCCAGGCCGCAGGGAGCAGCCCGGCACGGGCGATCCTGTGCGGTGCCGGGGCGACCGCCTTCGCCGTGCTGGCGGCCGACGCCCCGAGGAGGTCGCGGGCGCGAGCGCGGCGGGAGCGGGTGCTGTTCCTGTCCGGCGGCGACGACGCGCCCCCCGGCAAGGACGGTTCCGGCCGGGAGAGCGTCCCGCGGAGTGGCCGATGACGCGCCCGTCGGAGCCGGCTACCGCTGCCGCCGCATCGCCGCGCCGAGAGCCGCCGAAGATCGGTACGGCCGCCTGCCCGCAGCCGCTTTCGCGCTGCTCGACCGCTGATCGGCCCCCGCGGTCCCCGGCCCCGACCGCTCGGCCCGCCGGCGCTGTCGACGGCGTCCGCGCGTCACGGCCGGAGCACGGTCAGGGCGAAGCGCCGACCGCAGTCGGCCGCATGGGCGACGGCCCGCGCCGCGTCATCCAGGGCGAACCGGGTGATCTCGAATCCGCTGAGGTCCAGCAGACCGGCCCGGGCAAGCGCGATGAGGCCGCCGACGGCGCTGCGCGGGTACATCCACTGCCCGCGCACGGTGACGCTGTTGCGCATGATCCACGGGTAGGGCAGTTCCAGGTCCGCGCCGCCGAGCATGCCGACGCCGCCCATGAGTACCACCCTGCCGTGCTCGCGGACCGCCATCGCGGCGGCCCGCACCGGCCGCGTCCCCGCCGAGGGAGGGAGCAGGTCGAGTACGGCGTCGATCGGCCCCGGTGCCGCCTGCACCATGCGCTCGCGGTCGGCGTCCTCCGCACTGGTGAGCTCGACCGGGCGCACCCGGAACCCGAATCGCCGCTTCAGATCGTCCAGTACTGCGCGGTCGCGGCCGGGCGCCACGACGCACCCGGCGCCCATCGCCAGCGCGACGGCGACTCCGGCGCTGCCGAAGTTCCCGGTCGCCCCGCTGACAAGCACGGTTTCGCCGGGCTGCACTCCGGCCGCGAGCAGGCCCCCGTAGGGCACCAGGCACAGGTTCAGCACCGCCCACCGCCCGGCGTCGGCGGGGTCGATCGTGCCGAGCGGGGCGGCGTTCTCTGTGGGCACGAGCATCTGCTCGGCGAAGGCCCCGTGGCCGAAGCGCTCCTGCAACCGGAGCCCGCCCTCCCCCCGCGCGCTCAGGCCCTGGAGGGTGATGTCGGGTGTCAGCGCGTCGTCGCGGGAGCGGACGGTCGGGTCGCACAGCACCCAGTCCCCCGGCGAGAGCCGTGTCGCGTCCGGCCCGACCTCGCGTACCCGGCCCACCGCCCCCGCGCCGGGTGCCGCGGGCAGCCGGAGCAGGTACTGCCGAGCGCCGCTGAACACCTCGGCGGCATAGGGCAGCACAGGCGCTGCCACCACGTCGACGACGACCTCCCCTGTGCCGAGCGTTGGTCCGGGCACGCTCCGCACCGACAGCTGTGCACCGAACTCCGGCAGAATCGCGGCCTTCACAGTCCTCGATGCTCCTTTCATCACGTCGGATCGCTCACCGGACGATCGTGGGCGGGCCGCGGGCCCGGCCGCCAGGACCGCCCGGGTCCTGGGACCGTCGGGTCCTACCCGCGGGGAGGGGGCGACAGTGTCAGTGTCTGAACCGGACCGCAGTGGTCTGGGCGCCTTCCTGCGGTCGCGGCGCGAAAGGCTGGCCCCGCAGGACGTCGGGCTCCCCGAGCGTGGCCGCCGGCGCACCCCCGGGCTGCGGCGCGAGGAGGTCGCCGAGCTCGCCGGAATCGGCACCGACTGGTACATCCGGCTCGAACAAGGGCGCTCCGTGATCCCCTCGCCCGCCACAGTCGGCGCCCTGGCCGCCGCCCTGCGCCTCGACGCCGCCGAGCAGGCCCATCTGCAGGCCCTGGCGGGCGCCTTCGTCCAGGAGCCCTTCGTTCGCGAGCGCGCGCCGGACGGGCTGCGGAACCTCGTCGAGACGCTCGACCGGCCGGCCTACCTCACCGGCCGCCGATGGGACCTGCTGGCCTGGAGCCCCGCGGCGGCCGACCTTTTCGCCGACTTCGGGGCGTGGGCGGAGGAGGACCGCAACGTCCTCGTCTACCTGCTGCTCGACCCCGGAGCCCGCCGCCTCTTCGGCCACGGGTGGGCCGACCAGGCCCGGCACCTCGTGGGCCGGTTCCGCGCGGCTCGCGACCTCCGGCCGGCCGACCCTGCGTTCGACCGGTTGACCGCCCGGCTCCTCCGCGGCTGTCCGGAGTTCGGCGCCTGGTGGGACCGGCACGACGTGCGGGAGGCGGGCGGCGCCGGAACGAAGGTCCTGCACACCCCGGACCGGGGCGCCCTGCGATTCGACTACGCCACGTTCCAGGCCGACGAGGACCCCGCGCTGTGCCTGACGGTCTACACGCAGGCCGGTCGGCAGCCGCAACCCCCCGCAAAGGAGTCGCCGTGAACGGTGGCACCGCCCTGCCGGACCCCTCGCGCGCCTACCCGCTGGAACGCCTTCTGTTCTCGCGCTGGCGGCGGCCGATGGTCTGGGGCTGGATCCTGGGAGCCGTAGGTGCGCCGGTCGCGGGCGCACTGTTCTGGATCCTCGAGTCGGGGACGGCGGATCCGGTTCCCGTCTGGCGTGCGGTGGTGGAGGGCACGTTCCTGAGCGTGGGCATCAGCGCCGCCATGGGAGCCCTCGCCCACGGCGCGGTGCCGGAGCGGCTGGCGCGTGTCGAGGCGGAGCCGTGGCGGCTGCGGGCCGCCCGGAGCGTGTGGAAAAGCGGTGAGCTCTCCGCCGACGCCGAAGTGAACGCCATCGCCGCCGCCATGGCGCAGGCGAGCCTGCGCTGGCCGCACACGTCGGCGGGGAACCGGTGGACCCGGGCCGTCCTGCTGTGCTTGGCGCTCCTGGAGGCGGTCGCGGTAGGCACCGCCCTCGCCGATGGCGACATGGTCGGCGCTCTCGGCTACGGCTCCTTGGCGGCCTGCATGGTCGTGATGGCAACCGCCGGTGTGTCCGCGGGCGTCAGGGCCGGCCGCCGCTGCCGCCGCATCGTCGCCCTCGAAGCCGCCGAGGGCTGGTACAGCCGCCTGCCCGCAGCCGCTTTCGCGGAGCTCGACCGGTGATCCGCCCCGCGTCGGCCCCGCGGTTCCCGACCGCTCGGCCACGGGGCGCCGCATCGGCGGCGTCCGCCATCGATTTGAGGGCCGGTGGAGTCTCTGGTTTCGGGTGTCCCCATATGGGTGGCGCTCCGCCGTGACCTGCAGACCACGCGTCCGATCGACTAAAAAGTCGGGAGTGCGGTGACCTGGTCCTGCGCTGGCACGCGATGCGACGTCCCCAGTTGAGGCAGTGCTGCGCGATCGGTGTCCGTTTCGGGGTTAATGCGTGCCTCATGTGGTCGCTGGGTATCAGGCCGCGGTGCCCGCACGGGCGCGCCTGCCGACCCGAACCCCCGAAGGACAAGCATGGACGAGTCTCCCGCCGGCACCGGTTATGACGAACCCTCCGCCAGCGTCTACACCCCCAAATGGATGCGCACCTACGACCGGATCGTGTTCGGCGGGACCTGCCGGTGGTACGGCTGGGGTCCCACGGCCGCCCGCCTGGTGGAGTTCTACCGGCAGCACTTGGGGCGGCGCCATCTCGACGTCGGAGTGGGGACCGGTCTGCTGCTGGACCGGGCGGGCATGCCCGCGGACTACGAGGAGCTCCACCTGCTCGACCGCAACCGGGTGCCGCTGGAGATGACCGCCCGCCGCCTGCAGCGGTTCTCCCCGGACACGACCCCGGCCGACGCGCAGGAGCCGTGGCCCCTGCCCGACGACCGGTTCTCGTCGGTGGGGTGCTCGTTCACCATCCACTGCCTGGCCGACCCCGAAGGGCGCGGGATCGCCGCCAAGGCCTCCTTCTTCGACGAGGTCGCCCGCGTGCTGGAGCCCGGTGGGACCTTCTTCGGCACCACGCTGCTGGGCCGCGAGGACTGGAAGGGGTGGCGCCCTGTGGCCGGCCCGCTCATGGCGGTCTACCGCCGAAAGGGCTGGTTCGACAACTCCCGCGACGCCGCCGTAGATCTGCGGCGGGAGCTCGCCGCCCGCTTCGACGCCGTCGAGGTTCACGTCGAGGGATGCACCGCGTTCTGGACCGCCCGCGGCCGCGCGTGAAGCGCATCGAGTCCGTGTCCGCCACGCGGGTCCACTGAGTGGGCCCGGGGCGCGGCGCCCGCGCCGCGCCCCGGGCGATTCGCCTGCCCCCACCCGGAGAGTCATGCTGAGAGACGCCGCTCCCACCGCGGACGACGGTCCCGCCCCGATCGCCCCGGCCGCTGAGCGGCGCGAAAGCCGGCGGCGCCGGTGGGGGCCCGAGCAGCAGGACGTGCCCGCCGACTGCGCGGCCGTTCCGACCCGTATCCGTCGCCCTGCTCACCTGCGCCGTTGGCACCCGGCGCAGGTAGCCCGGACGCCACATCGCCCGCCACACAGGCGATGTCGCGCCCGACCCGGCTGGACTCCCATGATCACGCGGTGGAATAATCCCGGTCGAGCGCGGCATTCAGCCACACCGCACCGGACATCAGGACAGGGACCGAGCGGTCCTCGCGGGGCGGCAAAGGAACCTGTCCGCCGCCGCAGCAACGACCCCCGACCCGAGGACCCCCCAATGACCATGCGTCGCATCACGATCGTCGGAACCGGCCAGGCCGGTCTGACGCTGGGCAACCTGCTGCGCAACGCCGGCCACCAGGTGCGCATGACCGGTTCCATGACCAGCACTGAACTGCGCAAGGGGCGTCCCGACCTCACTCAGATGTCGTTCCCCTCCACTCGGCGCATCGAGGAGGAGGCCGGTCTCTACAACCGGCTCGACTGGCTGGACGCGGCGCCGCGGCTGCGCGGCGTCGACCTGTCACTGCGCCCGGGCGGCGACGAGAACATGACCATCGCCAGCGACTGGAGCGGCGGCTGGGGGCTGTCCGTCGACCGCAGCGTCAAAATCGCCGACTGGCTGGACCGCTACGAGGACGACTGGGGATCGACCACGATCCACGCCATGACCACCGGCGACCTGGACTACATGCTCCAAACCGGTATGACCGAACTGATCGTGGTGGCCACCGGCGACAGCCAGTTGGGCCGCGTCTTCCCGATCGACGCCGAGCACACCGCCGGAGCGCGGCGCCGCGCCTACGCTCAGGCGTTCGTGGTGGGTGCGGACCACCCGGGCGACCGCATCCTGGCGGCCTCCCTGCCCGAGGGTGAGGTCTACCTCATCCCGGTGCTGACGACCGCCGGTCCGGTGACCAGCGTCCTCATCGGGGCCCGGGCCGGGGCTTCTGCGCTGGACTGCCACGAGAACGACGAGCGCACCGTGCCCGACGACCAGGTGTGGGAGCGCATGATGCTGCGCCTGGTCCAGCACGTGCCCGACTTCGCCGGACTGTGCAAGGACGCCGTCCTGGCCGACGTCGACGGCCCGGCCACGGTGCTCACCCACGTCGACCCGGTCGTGCGCCGGCCGGTGGGGTACCTGGCGTCCGATCTTCCGGTACTGGGCATGGCCGATGCGGTGCTGACCTCTGACCCGGTGAGCTGCCAGGGGTGGGGCAACTCCACCCGCTCGGCCCACATCATCGCCGACGAGATCGCCAAGCGCGGCGACGCTCCCTTCGACGCCTCCTGGATGCAGCAGGTCCACGACCGGTTCTGGCACGAAGCCGGGCGCCACGCGGCCGCGTTCTCGGAGATGATCGACCAGTTCTACGCGGGCACCCTGCCGGCGCACTACCTGGAGGTGGCCGGGGCGGCCACCGCCTACCCCGAGGTCGGCAAGCGGTGGAACGACGCTTTCGACGAGCCCTCCGACTTCGCGAACTTCCTCTACAGCCAGGATGAGGCGCGCGCCTACCTCGCCGACGTCGCCGCCCGCTCCTGACCTCCGACGTCCCCATACGCCTACCCCAGCCCTCCCAGAGACCCGGTCCCCCGATTCCACGTCACTGTCCCTAGGAGGTTGGCTTGGCCTGCCCTGAAGCCCCCACTCCCCGCCACGAACCCGCCCCCGGCCGCGTCGGCGCGGCCGCCGACCGCGGCGACCGCCGCAGATCGGGGGCCTCCCGATGACCCGACCGGTGATCGTCGGCATGTCCTGCCGCCTACCCGGCGGCGTCGACTCCCCCGAATCCCTGTGGGCGGCGCTTTATGAGGGCGCCGACCTCATCACCGACCCCTCGGACGAGCACCCCCACCAGCGCGAAGACGTTCTGCCCGGCGGTCTGCTCGACGACGCCGACATGGCTCTCGACGCCGACCACTTCGGGCTGTCGCCGCTGGAGACCCGTACCCTCGACCCGCAGCAGGCGCTGCTGCTGGAGGGGGTCGACGAAGCCCTGCAGGACGCCGGGATCGCCCCGGGTGAGCTGCGCCGCACACCTGTGGGGGTGTGGGTGGGCTCCTCCTGCCTGGACCAGTCCATCACCCATTTGGGCACCGACCACGGCGGAACCATGGTCGAGACGGCCGGAGCGCTGCCGAGCATGCTCGCCGGCCGCCTCGCCCGCACCTTCGACCTGCGCGGGGCGGCCGAAGTGGTCAACACCGCCTGCTCGGCGTCGCTGGTTGCGCTGCACCGCGCCCACCAGGCCCTGTTGCTGGGCGAGGTCGACACCGCCGTGGTCGCGGGGGTGCAACACCTCGGCCTCGACACCCACACCCGCATGTTCCGCAACTCCGGCACCTACTCCCCGACGGGCCGGTGCCGCCCGTTCGACGTCGACGCCGACGGGTTCGTGCGGGGCGAAGGGGTCGCGGTACTCGTCCTGACCACGGCCGAGCGCGCAGCCGCGACCGGTACGCGGGTGCGCGCCGAACTGCTGGGCAGCCACACCAACGCCGACGGGTTCGTACCCCACGGGCTGGCTTCACCGAGCCGGGCCGCCCAGACGGATCTGCTGCGCCACGTCTACGAGCGTTCCGGTGTGGATCCGTACGCGGTGGGCTACGTGCACGCCCACGGCACCGCCACCCGCGCGGGAGACGCGGCCGAGTCCATGGCGCTGGCCAACGTGATGGGCCGCGGCCGCGCCGAGGACGAGCGGCTGGTGGTGGGCTCGGTCAAGGCCAACCTCGGCCATCTGGAGGGCGCGGCCGGCGTCGTCTCCGTCGTCTCCACCGTGCTGGCGATGGAACACGGCCACGTCCCGCCCACCCCGCACCACGCGGAGCCGCTGCCGCGCATGGCCGAACTGGGGCTGGAGGTCGCCACCGCCCCGCGGCCCTGGCCCGGGCCGCCCGAGCGGCGGCGCCTGGCCGGGGTCTCGGCGTTCGGGTTCGGCGGTACCAACGCCCACGTCATCCTCGCCCTGCCCGAGACGGCGCCCCGGGGGGCCGTCTCGGGGGAGCAGGCCGCCGAGCCGGTGGCGCGCCTGCTGCCGGTCTCGGCCGGCGGACCGGCGCCGCTGGCCGAGACCGCCGGCCGCTGGGCCGAGCACCTGCGCGGCGCACCGGAGACGGCGTGGGAGGCGATCGCCCGCACCGCCGCCACCGGCCGCGACCACCTGGCCCAGCGCGCCGCCGTCGTCGCCGAGGACCCGGCGGGAGCCGCCGCGGCGCTGGAGGCACTGGCGGGCGGGCGGGGGCACCCGGCGCTGATACCTCCGCGCCGCACGCCTGAGCGTCCGCCGCGTGTCGTGTTCCTGTTCCCCGGCCACGGTTCCCACAGCCCGGGAATGGGCGAGCTGCTGGCCGAGCGCGAGCCCGTGTACGCCGCCGCGCTGCAGAAGGCGCGCGCGGCCCTTCAGGCCCACCGGCCGCAGACACCGCTGGGGGAGGCGGACCTGCGCGCGGTGCAGCCGGCCGCCGTGGCCCATCAGGTCGCGCTCAGCGCGCTGCTGGCCGACTGGGGCATCCGGCCCGACGCTGTGGTGGGCCACTCGCTGGGCGAGGCCGCGGCCGCCCACGTGGCCGGCGCGCTCAGTCTGGAGGACACCGCCCGCCTGGTGGCCGAGCGCAGCGCTCTGCTGGCCGAGTCCGCCGCACTGGGCGGCATGCTGGCCACCGATCTGGACGCCGACCGGGCCGCTGCGGCCGCGCGGGCGAGCGGCACCAGCCTGGCCGCGGTCAACGGCCCCGCATCGACGGTGCTCTCCGGTACCCACGGTGCGCTCACGGCGCTGCGGGAGCACCTGGAAGCCCATCACCCGCGGGCCCGGTGCTGGGAGGTGGACCAGGCGCCGCCGGCGCACTCGCCGCTGCTGGACGCGGCCGCCGACCGCCTGGCCGCGGCCTTGGGCGAACTGGCGCCCGGAGCGTCGGCGGTCCCCATGGTCTCCACCGCCACCGGCGCCGGGATCGGCGGCGCCGAGCTGACCGGCGCCTACTGGGGCCGCCAGCTGCGCGCTCCGGTGCAGCTGGCGGAGGCGGTGGCGGCCGCCACCGGCGATCCGGGAGCGTCGGCGGTGCTGGTGGAGGTCAGCGCCCGCAGCGTGCTGGCACCGGCCCTGACCGACGATGTGCTGGCGTGTGCCGATGAGGCCTACGACGAGCACACGGCGCTGCTGCGTCTGGCGGGCGGACTGTATGCCCGGGGCGTGCCGCGCGCCTGGGACCGGGCGCGGCCTGCGGCGGCGGTACCGCTGCCCGCGCGTGCCTGGGCCCGCCCGAGCGACCGCCCCGACCCGGCAGAGCGCGGTGACGATCTGGCACGGCGCCGCGCCGAACTGGAGGCCGCCGCCGATGAGGCGCAGCGGCGGGACGTTCTGGCGCGGGCGCTGCAGGCATGGGTGGCCGAGCAGGTGCCCGGCCAGGCCGGAGCCGAGCCGGTGGGCCTGGATTCCGACCTGGCGGCCCTGGGGCTGGGGTCGCTGGTCCTGATGGGGCTGCGCACCCGACTGCACCAGCTGACCGGCGAACCGGTGGAGATCGCCGACTTCTACGGCGAAGCGGGGGTGGCCACGCTCGGCGCGGTGCTGGCACACCGCTCCCGCTGACGGCCTCCCTCCGGGCGATGGCGAAGGGGCTCGGTCCGACCTGGCGGTCGGGCCGAGCCCCTTCTCTTCCCCGGATCGGATTATCGACTTATCGGCTCAGCTGTTTTCACAGTTAAGGTGAACCCGATATCGACGATAACGCGGCCGACCGACGCAATGCGGGAATGGTGCGTCGCGGAATCAGCGGTTCGGTGCCGGGCTTACCCCGGCATCGGCGGCCGGTGGGAAAGTGCTTCCTCCAGGCTGCCGTCGATCGGCATCAGCCTGCCGATCCCGCAGATCTCCAGGACGCGTCGGACGCTGCGCTGAGGCGCTACGACGCGGATGGTCTTTCCCCGCGACAGGGCCCTGCGGCGGGCCGTGAGCAGGGCGTGCACGCCCGAGGAGTCGCAGAAGGCTGTCTCGGACATGTCGACGACGAGGACGCCGGCTTTGGAGTCGAGCACGTCGAACATGCTCTTCACCAAGCCGTCGCGATTGTGGATGTCGATTTCCGCGGGCATCGCGGCGACGGCGTGGCGCCCGTTCGAGGCGATCGGCGGCGAGAAGGCTGTATGCATAGGCTTCGTCCTTCGGACCCAAGGCTGCGAGGTGGCCCTTGGCCGGACCGGGAGCCCTCGGCGGTCTCCACCATGTCTACCAACCTGCCTCTCAAATCCGGGCAAACGACAGTTATGGATCGGCCATTTCGCGCAAGTCGCCCATATAGCCCCATTTTGGTGAGCGGTATCGGTCACAATAATCCGACGTTTGCGGCGCGCAGTGGCGGGGCAGCGAAAGGGTGGGTCCGGAGGCGCGGCCCGAGGGTGCCCCCGCTCACTCGCCAGTGACGTTGGGGACATCCGTTCACGCGGAGGTCCCACGAGGAGGGACCGGGCTTCCGGTCAGGTGATTATGAAACAGCCCACGCAGATCGTCGCGAAGACCGACTACATCGGGCGCGGAGCCGTCGTCACGGTGCCGCAGAGCATCGAACCCTGGCACACCCGCTGCCTGCGCGAGCAGCTGCTATGGCTGCTCAACGAGCGACTCGACGAGGTGGTGATCGACTTCACCCCCACGATCGCCTGCACGTCCGCGATGAGTGAGGCGCTCGAACGCGTCTACACCCGCACCCGGGCGCGGGGGATGGGACTGTCGCTCGTACTCGACCAGGACTCCCCGCCCGCGAAGGCGCTCGAGGCGTCCGGACTGACGCGTCTGCTGCACGTCCACGCCGACCGCGGCGAGGCGGAGCGCGGCCTGCGGGAGCGCGCCGCCTCGCGCACCCGCCGCGGGACCGGGCAGGATCCGAATCCCGTACCTCCGCCGCGAGGCGGACCCGTCGCGAAGGCGTCCTGAACCGTACGCGCCGGCGACCGGAACCGCGGTGCGGACAGCTGCGGCGGTCCATGTCGACACGTCGCCACGTCGCCATATCGACCGGTCACCGTGTCGATTCGCGGGTCCAGCGCCCCGGCGACCGGACGCGCGCGCACTCACTCGGCGGCGGGAACCTCCAGTGCGGTCCCGTAGAGGCGCGACACCCGGAGCCGGACGACTACGCGGCTCTCCGCCACCTGCTGTTCGAGGAAGGCCGCCCGCTCCTCGGGTCCGGGACCGGCCCCGGGCGCCAGCCCCAGCAGTTCCAGGCCGACGGCGTCGCCGGGCGTTCTCGCGGGTTCGGACACCTCCGCCTCGCCCTCGGCGACGGCGAAGGACCACGGATCAGGGCTCGTGTGCAGCGCAGCGCGCGGGTTCCGGCGGAGCTGGCGGACCTTGAGCCGGTCGGCCGTCGACGAGACGCGGACGGTCCCCTCGTCGGGATCCCAGCTGTAGACCACTGTGGACAGGTGCGGATGGCCGCCGACGCGAACGCTGGCCAGCACGCCGAAGCGCTGCCTGCTGAGCAGGGACGACAGCTCCGGCTCGGTCAGCACGCGGGGACCGGGGCGGTGAGCCGTCGGATTCGGGAGCTCGGACACGCGGCCTCCGGGCGGTAGTCGCAGAAAAGCTACGTCAGTGGATTGTTCCGTTGCGGACTATATATCCGAAGTACGTTTTTGTCGCGCCGCCGCACGTGCTCCCCGCCTATCGCTTTCGCTGCCGTGCCCGGCGCACCGGCCGGGGAGACTCCGCCGGAACGGCCAGATGGCCGCCGGCCAGGCGTTCCAGCGCGCGCAGCAGTGTTCGGCGCTCATCCTCGGGTAGCGCGTCCAGCGCCTCGCGGTGGACGCGGTCGACGACGCGGCTGCTCCGCTCGGCCGCACGGGCGCCTTCCTCGGTCACCGTGACGACGCGGGCCCGGCGGTCGGTGCCGGAGGGTCTGCGCTCGGCGAGGCCCGCCGCCTCAAGGGCGTCGACGGTCACCACCATCGTGGTCTTGTCCATGTCGCCCATCTCGGCGAGTTGCGCCTGGGTGTGCTCCTGGCCGACGGCGTGCACGAGCACGCAGTGCATGCGCGGGGTGAGCCCGATCTCGGCGAGCGCCGCCGACATCCGGGTGCGCAGCACGTGCCCGGTGTGATCGAGCAGGTAGGAGACATCGGGCTCGCTCCGCCGCGGCGCCATGGCAGTCATGCCGATAAGGCTAGAACCTTGACGGGCAACAACCGCCGATCTTGTAGCTATCGTGAAGGAAAACGATTTCCATTTGCGATAGCTACAAGATCGGCGGTGCTGTGAGCCGACCGGACCGGCGCCCCGCACCCGGAAACGACGAAGGCCCCGACCGCGCACCCGGTCGGGGCCTTCGTACTGCCTACGTAGAGGCGGCGGAGGATACGAGATTCGAACTCGTGAGGGGTTGCCCCCAACACGCTTTCCAAGCGTGCGCCCTAGGCCTCTAGGCGAATCCTCCGCGGACAACTTTACCAGCCACTCCGGCGTGCTGTGACACGTCGGGCGCGCCCGACGCGCCGGCGGGCGGAGCCGAGTGCGTGAGGACCGCCACCCGGCATCGGGCCCGAACGGTTCGCCGGGGCGCGAGTGTCCGATACAGTTGGGGGCAGACCCCTCGTGCGGCGTCACCTTATGAACCTCCCCAGGGCCGGAAGGCAGCAAGGATAAGTAAGCTCTGGCGGGTGCGCGGGGGGTCCTTTCTCTTTCCCGGGAGGCCCTTCCGCCCCCGCCTCACCGGCGCAGCCGCGTGCGGTCTGTCTCAAGTACAGGGTTGAATGGACCCGCGGACACGGCCGGGGGCGATCGGTCGCCCCGGATGGCCGGCAGTGCCGATCCGCGGAGGGAGCAGTGAGCGCGCCGTGAGCATCGCGCTGTATCGCAAGTACCGCCCGGCGACGTTCGGCGAGGTTCGCGGGCAGGAGCACGTCACCGACCCGCTGCGCCAGGCGCTGCGCAACGGCCGCGTGAACCACGCCTACCTCTTCAGCGGCCCCCGCGGCTGCGGCAAGACCTCCAGCGCGCGCATCCTGGCCAGGTCGCTCAACTGCGACCAGGGGCCCACCCCCGACCCCTGCGGCACCTGCGACGCCTGCGTGGCGCTGGCGCCCGACGGCCCGGGCAGCATCGACGTCATCGAGATCGACGCCGCCTCCCACGGAGGTGTCGACGACGCCCGCGACCTGCGCGAGCGCGCCTTCTTCGCGCCGGTGAGCTCGCGCTACAAGGTCTACATCATCGACGAGGCGCACATGGTGACTCGCGAGGGCTTCAACGCGCTGCTCAAGCTCGTCGAAGAACCCCCGCCGCACCTGAAGTTCGTCTTCGCCACCACCGAGCCGGACAAGGTCATCGGCACCATCCGCTCGCGCACGCACCACTACCCGTTCCGGCTGATCCCGCCGAGCACGCTGCGCGAGCTGATGGAGGAGATCCTCACCGACGAGGGCGTTCCCTTCGACGCCGCCGCCCTGCCGCTGGTGGTGCGGGCCGGTGCCGGCTCGGCCCGCGACTCGCTTTCCATCCTGGACCAGTTGCTGGCCGGATCCGACGAGAACGGCATCACCCGCGAGGGCGCGGTGGCGCTGCTGGGCTACACCGACTCCAGCCTGCTGGGCGACATGGTCGACGCGCTGGGCGCGGCCGACGGAGCAGCGGTCTTCGGTCTGATCGACCGGGTGATGGAGGCCGGCCACGATCCCCGCCGGTTCACTGCGGACCTCCTGGAGCGCACCCGCGACCTGGTGGTGCTGGCCGCGGTTCCCGACGCCCTGGACAAGGGGCTGATCAACGTCGCGCCGGACGCCGTGGACCGGATGCGGGAACAGGCCGAGCGCCTCGGCCCTGCCCGGCTCACCCGGGCCGCCGACATCCTCAACCAGGCTCTGACCGAGATGCGCGGCGCCACCTCGCCGCGGCTGCTGCTGGAGCTGATGTGCGCGCGGATCGTGCTCCCGGGCTCCGCCGGCGCGGGCGACTCCGGCGCGCTGCTCGCGCGCCTGGAGCAGCTTGAGCAGCGGATGGCCTCCGGGCAGGCGGCACCCGCACCCGCGACGCCCCTGCCCGTTCCGGCTGCGCCGGCCGCGGCCTCCAGCGCTCCTGCGGCGCCGGAGCCGTCGCCGCCTCCGGCACGGTCCGAGCCCGCCCCGGCGGCGGATCCCGCACCTGCCGCCGAGTCGGGGGCTCCCGCACCGGCCGCGGCCCCGGCCGCCGGCTCCCGCCCGGTCCCGCCCCCGGACGACTGGGGGATCTCCGGCGGCGACGGCGCGTCGGCGCCCTCTCGTGCTTCGACTCCGGCGTCGCCGGGCGACGGGGCGCCGGGCGGCACCGGCACCGCCGACCTCGGCGGCATCCAGGCCGCGTGGGACCGGATCATGGAGGCTGTCAAGGGCATCCGCCGGTTCACCTGGATGGTGCTCAGCGGCAGCGACGTCCGCCCGGTAGGAGTCGAGGGCAACCTCGTCCAGCTCGGGTTCACCCGGCCGAACGAGGCGAAGGGCTTCTCCAACAGCGGCAGCGACAAGGTGGTCTCCCAGGCCATCCGTCAGGTGCTGGGCATGGAGGTCCGGGTGGCGGCCGTGCCCGCCAACGGTTCGGGCCCCGCGGCCGCGGGACCGCCCGCGCCGCCGCGCCCGCCGGCCGCGCCGCCGGGCGGCGAGCCGGCGGGATGGGACGCTCCTGCGGCCCCGCAGCCGCCGGAGGCCCCCGGCCCGGTCTCCGGTCCCGGGTCGGACCCGGGGCCCGCACCGCCCGCCGGGCGCGAAGGCGGCGCCGCGGCGCCCGGCCCTCCGGCGCTCCCGCACCAGCAAGAGCCCCCGCCCGATCCCTTCGAGGACGCGGCTGAGGCGCCGCCGCCCGAAGCCGGCCCCGCTCCCGAGCCCGCACCCGCACCCGCGCCCGCGGCGCCGGCTTCCGCACCGCAGGCCCGCGACGCCGACAGCCCCGCCCCGAAGGCGGCCGGTAGCCGTCCGTACTCGGGATTCGCGCTGATCGAGGCCGAACTCGGCGGCAAGATCATCAGCGAGATCGACCACACGGCCGAGTGAGCCCGCCCCCGCGCGCCGTCCGCAGGCCCCGTCGGCACGTCCGCTCGTCGCCGAATCGCCGAATCGCCGAATCGCCGAATCGCCGAATCGCCGTGTCGACACACCGACACGCCCCCGTCCGCGCCGTGTGCCGGTACCTTTCGGCTCCCCACGCGCACCGGACCTTCGGCGCGCGGTCCGGGCGCGATGAGCGGATACGCTCGCAAGCACGGACAGCGCAGGCAAGGAGAGATGCAGTGAACCCTGGCGGCGGAATGGACATGCAGGCCCTCCTCCAGCAGGCCCAGCAGATGCAGCAGCAGCTCATGGAGGCCCAGCAGCAGCTCGACGAGGCCCAGGTCGAGGGCACCTCGGGCGGAGGGCTGGTCAAGGTCACGGTGAGCGGCCGCGGCTCGGTGGAGGAGATCCACATCGATCCCCAGGCCATCGACACCGACGACGCCGAGGAGACCGCGCAGACGGTCGCGGACATGGTGCTGGCCGCCATCCGCGACGCCGAGTCCTCGGTGGAGGAGCTCCAGCAGGAGAAGATGGGCCCGCTCGCCGAAGGCCTCGGCGGCGGCATGCCCGGCGGGGGGATGCCGGGCGGCGGCATGCCGGGCCTTCCGGGCTTCTAGCTGGGCGCGGTTCCGCCCGCGGCGGGCCCGCCGCGGGCGGAACCGCGTGCCCACCGCCCTGCGCGGCGGGGCACAAGACGGTGCCCGGCGGCGTTTCGGCCCATCGGCGGACTCAGACCGCGGTGTCGGCGTTGGCCACGGAGAGGTCGGTGAGGCGGCCGTACTCGTCGAACGCGGCGCTCACCGCATGGTCTCCGCGGACTCCGCGCAGCCCGCCGTCGGGTGCGGTCTCGACTGCGGCCCCGTGCCGCTCCAGGTAACCGCTCACCGTCGCACGCGGGTCGTGCGGGAACACCTCGATGCCCTGCATGATCCGCCGCGGCAGGGTGACCAGGTCGAAGCCGGCCCGCGGGATGGCCTCGTCGACCATGACCATGGCGATCCGGGCGCCGGTACCCGCCGTCACGCTGCCGTACCCGCGCCCGGCGACCGTCCCCGTCGACGCGAGCAGGAGCCGTTCGAGCGCCATCCGCGCGTCGGCGAACTCCGAGAGCTCCAGCCGCGGCGTCACGAGTTCGGGGACGTCGCGCTCCTCGCCGATGCGGCGCAGGTCCAGCGACAGTGACAGCCGTTCCGAACCCGGCGGATGCATGTGCGGGTTCGCCCACGCCCACACCCAGCTGCCGTCCGTGCCGAACGTTCCCAGCGGGGCCATCCGCACGGTGATCGAGCCCTGCCGGAAGGTGCACGCCTCGATGTCGACGTGCCACTCGGCGGCGGGGTGGTAGGCGTTGTAGGCCTCGGTCTGCTCGATCGCCCAGGCCGCGCAGGCGGCGCCCATCCGCTCCAGGCCGGGGCTGAACCACCGGCGGGACCCGGTCCCCTCGGCGCCGCCGGGTCCGTGGTCGGGTTCTGCCATGCTCGTCGCTCCCTCTGCCCGCATGTCCGGTCGGGACTTCGACGCCCGCGGGGCGCCGACGGATCCCGCCCCTCCGGTGGCGGCACCGGGCGGCCGACTGGGCTACGGTGGGAGGCGCAGCGATGACTCACCTGGATGGGCTATGTACGAGGGCGCGGTTCAGAACCTGATCGACGAGCTCGGGCGGCTGCCCGGCGTCGGTCCCAAGAGCGCGCAGCGTATCGCCTTCCACGTGCTCGCTGCCGAGACCGCCGACGTCAGGCGGCTTTCGGACGCGCTGGTCGAGGTCAAGAACCGCGTGCAGTTCTGCGTGGTCTGCGGCAACGTCTCCGAGGAGAACGAGTGCCGCATCTGCCGCGACGCACGGCGCGACGCCGCCGTCATCTGCGTCGTCGAGGAGTCCAAGGACGTCGTGGCCATCGAGCGCACCCGCGAGTTCCGCGGCCGCTACCATGTCCTCGGCGGCGCGATCAGCCCGATCGAGGGCGTCGGCCCCGACGACCTGCGCATCAAGGAGCTGATGTCGCGGCTCTCCGACGGCCAGATCACCGAGCTCATCCTGGCCACCGACCCCAATCTGGAAGGGGAGGCCACCGCGACCTACCTGGCGCGGCTGGTCAAACCGATGGGGCTGAAAGTCACCCGCCTGGCCAGCGGACTGCCCGTCGGCGGCGATCTCGAGTACGCCGACGAGGTGACGCTGGGCCGGGCCTTCGAAGGCCGGCGGAGCTTGGAGTTCTAGCTCACATTCCCCGGCCGGGTGCCCGGCGGGCGCGCTTTGCGCGCCGCGCGCGTTTGCCGAGATGGCGGCGCGACTTCGCGGGAAGCATGAGTATCCGCGCGCACACGGGGTACGTCCCAGCGCCGGTGCTGTTCGGCCCGCCGCCCCGCCAGGCCGACTGCCTCGCAGGTGAGACGGCATCCCCGACATTCCGCTAGCTACACTTTCGAGTTGATTACCGTGATCCCGAACCCTCAGGAGCAACGACCGTGGCTCTGATCGTGCAGAAGTACGGTGGGTCTTCCGTCGCAGACGCGGAAGCCATCAAGCGAGTGGCCCAACGGATCGTCGCTCAGAAAAAGGCGGGTTACGACGTCGTCGTCGTGGTCTCGGCCATGGGCGACACCACCGACGAGCTGCTCGACCTCGCCGAGCAGGTATCGCCGCTGCCGCCCGGGCGCGAGCTGGACATGCTGCTGACCTCCGGTGAGCGCATGTCCATGGCGCTGGTCGCCATGGCGATCGGCAACCTCGGCTACGAGGCCCGCTCGTTCACCGGTTCGCAGGCCGGCGTGCTGACCACGTCCCTGCACGGCAACGCCAAGATCATCGATGTCACACCCGGACGCATCCAGGAGGCGCTCGACGAGGGCTCCATCTGCATCGTCGCCGGTTTCCAGGGGGTGTCCCAGGACAGCAAGGACATCACCACGCTGGGCCGGGGCGGGTCCGACACCACCGCCGTCGCGCTCGCGGCCGCGCTCGACGCCGACGCCTGCGAGATCTACAGCGACGTCGACGGCGTGTTCACCGCCGACCCGCGCATCGCGCCCACCGCCCGGCGCATCCCCAAGATCTCCTACGAGGAGATGCTGGAGATGGCCGCCTGCGGCACCAAGATCCTGCACCTGCGCTGCGTGGAGTACGCCCGCCGGTACGGAATTCCCCTGCATGTCCGCTCGTCGTTCAGTCAGAGGCCCGGTACCTGGGTCGTCTCAGAAGTTGAGGAATCCGAAGGCATGGAACAACCGATCATCTCCGGTGTCGCACACGACCGGAGCGAGGCCAAGATCACGGTCGTGGGCGTCCCCGACAGGATCGGTGAGGCGGCGACGCTCTTCTCGGTGCTCGCCGACGCCGAGATCAACATCGACATGATCGTGCAGAACGTGTCGGCAGCCTCCACATCGCGCACCGACATCTCCTTCACGGTGCCGATGGACGCCGGCCAGACCGCGCTCGCCGCCCTGAAGAAGGTGCAGGACAAGGTCGGGTTCGAGTCGCTGCGCTACGACGACCAGATCGGCAAGGTCTCGCTGATCGGGGCCGGCATGCGCTCCTACCCCGGTGTCACCGCCCGCTTCTTCGACTCCATCGCCAAGTCGGGCACCAACATCGAGATGATCTCCACCTCGGAGATCCGCATCTCGGTGGTCGTCGAGCAGGACCAGGTCGACACGGCGGTCGCGGCCGCCCACTCCGAGTTCCAGCTCGACGCCGAGCAGGTCGAAGCCGTTGTGTACGGAGGTACCGGACGATGAGCGAACGCCGTCCCACCCTGGCCGTCGTCGGTGCCACCGGCGCCGTCGGCACCGTGATGCTGGACATCCTGTCGACCCGCGAGGACGTCTGGGGCGAGATCCGCCTGGTCGCGTCGCCGCGTTCGGCCGGCAAGAGGCTCACCGTCCGCGGCGAGGAGGTCGAGGTCCAGGCGCTGGCGCCGGAGGTCTTCGACGGTGTCGACGTCGCGATGTTCGACGTCCCCGACGAGGTCTCCAAGCAGTGGGCGCCCGTCGCCGCCGAGCGCGGCGCGGTCGCCGTGGACAACTCGGGCGCGTTCCGCATGGACCCCGAGGTCCCGCTGGTCGTGCCCGAGGTCAACGCCGAGCAGGCCCGCAACCGCCCGCGCGGCATCATCAGCAACCCCAACTGCACCACGCTGTCGATGATCGTGGCCATGGGGGCGCTGCACCGCGCCTACGGCCTCGCCGGGCTGGTCGTGGCCTCCTACCAGGCGGCTTCGGGTGCCGGGCAGGAGGGCATCGACACCCTGCACGACCAGATCGAGAAGGCGGCCACGGACCGCACGCTGGGCAGCCGCGCTGGCGACGTGCGCGCCGCGGTGGGCGAGCAGGGCCCGTTCCCGGCGCCCCTGGCGATGAACGTCGTGCCGTGGGCCGGGTCGCTGAAGGAGGACGGCTACGCCTCCGAGGAGCTCAAGGTCCGCAACGAGTCCCGCAAGATCCTGGGCATGCCCGACCTCGCCGTGGCGGCCACGTGCGTGCGGGTCCCGGTCGTCACGACCCACTCGCTGGTGGTGCACGCCACCTTCGGCAGCGAGGTCGACGCCGACGCCGCCCGCGCGGTGCTGGCCTCGGCCCCGGGCGTCGTGGTCCAGGACGACCCGGCGCGCGGCGAGTTCCCCACCCCGGCCGACGTGGTGGGCACCGACCCCACGTGGGTGGGCCGGATCCGCCGCTCGCTTGACGACCCCAAGTCGCTGGAGCTGTTCATGTGCGGCGACAACCTGCGGAAGGGCGCCGCGCTGAACACCGCCCAGATCGCCGAGGTCGTCGCCCGGGAGTTCACCGGCTCCTGATCCGGTCCCCGGTATCGGGGGCGGGGCGGCCGGGCCGTGCGGCCCGGCCGCCCCGCCGTTCCCAGGGCCTCCGCCGGGACGGCCTTTTCGGTCCCGCCCTTCGTTTCGTTGCACCGGGTTCCCGGGTTCACCGGTTCGGTGTGCCGCTCAGCCCTGCCTGGGCTGGCGCGCCAGACTGAGCCGGTACAGCAGTCGGCAGTGGTCGATCGACCCCACCAGGTCCGAGGTCTCGACCGGGCGCCGCCCCTGGTAGTGCGTGCGCTCCACGACCAGCACCGGCAGCCCCGGTGCCAGGTGCAGAAGGCTCGACTCCGGCTCGCGCAGCGGGCGTACGCCCACCTCCTCCACCACCCGGTCGACGACGACCCCGGCGGCACCGAGGCGCTGCAGCACGCTGGCCGCCGGGTCGGCGTCGGCGGGGGTGCGCAGCGTCCCCTGGGTGAGTGCGGCCGGCTCCCAGGCGGTGTGCAGCGCAACGGGGACACCGTCGGCGGTGCCCAGGCAGCGGGTGCGGAAGACCCGCACGCCGTCGCGCATCCCGAGCCGCCGCGAGACCAGTCCGCACGCGGTCTCGGTGCAGGTGCCGAGGTCCTCGCGGCCCAGCGGGTCGACGCCCGAGCCCGAGGTGCGGTCGGTGCGGGAGAACCGGTGGATCTGGGGCACCGTGCGGACGTAGTAGCCCGAGCCGGGCTTGGCCTCGACCAGTCCTTCGCTGACCAGCAGCCGCAGCGCGTGTCGCGAGACCTGCTCGCTGACCCCGTAGGTGCGTGCCAGCCGGGAGCGCGACGGCAGGCGCGAACCGGGTTCGAGCTCGCCGTTGAGGATGGGCCTGCGGAGGAGGTCGGCCACCCACAGGTAGCGCGGTCGCCCGCCCACGGCTACAGCGCTTCCGGTGCCGCGCCCTCCCGTCGGCCGGTGATTCTCAGCGCGAAGTCGAGCTCGACCGCGGTCTGGCGGATGCGCTCCTCGATCACGAAGGATCCGTGCCCGGCGTCGAAGCGGTAGACCTCGTGCGGCCTGCCGAGCTCGGCGAGACGGGCGAGGTAGTTGTCGACCTGCCGGATCGGGCAGCGGGGGTCGTTCTCGCCGGCCAGCACCAGCACCGGAGCGCGCACGTCGGCGGCGTAGGTCAGGGGTGAAGAGGCCCGGTACAGCTCGGGCACCTCATCTGGGGAGCCGCCGAACAGCGACCGGTCGAAGGCGCGCAGCCCCTCCATCTGGTCGGCGTAGGCGGTCTCGTAGTCGGCGATGGGCATCGCCGCGATTCCGGCGGTCCAGTCGCCGGGCCGTCGGCCCAGGGCGAGCAGGGCGAGGTAGCCGCCCCAAGACCCGCCTTCGATGAGCAGCCGGTCCGGGTCGGCCAGACCGCCTTCCACGGCCCAGTCGCGGACGGCGGTGATGTCCTCCAGTTCGGTGATGCCCACGCGGCCCTCCAGGGCGTCGCGCCAGGCGGTGCCGTAGCCCGTCGAGCCCCGGTAGTTGACGCGCACCACCGCGAACCCGTGGTCGACCCAGGCGGCCACGTCGGGCATGAACGCGTCGAAGTCCTGCATCTGCGGGCCGCCGTGGACGACGAAGACCGCGGGGTAGGGCCGTTCGCCCGCCTCGGGCAGCGAGACCAGCGCATGGACGCTGCCCCCGGGGCCGTCGACGTGCACGTCGTGCACCGGCACCGACGGGGGCGCGGCGGGGCCCTCGGATTCGATGACCACGGCGCCGGAGGTGCTGCGCACGACGGGCGGATGTGCGGAGCTGGACCAGGAGTACTCGACGGTGCCGTCGGGGCGGGCCGTGGCGGCCGAGACCACGCCGGGCGGGACGTCGAGGGGGGCGAGGCTGCCGGTGGCGAGGTCGTAGCGGTGCAGCAGGACGCGGCCGCGGGTCTCCTGCGAGATCAGCAGGGCGGCCGCGTCGGGCGTCCAGTCGGCCCACAGCTCACCGGGCAGGCCGGTGTCGATCCCGCGTTCCTCGCCGGTGACGGGGTCCCACAGGAGCGGGGCGCGGCGGCCGCCGCGCTCGTGCATCACCAGCAGCCGCCGGCCGCCGGGCTCGAATGCGACGGGGGCCAGGTCCAGGCCGGAGCCGTCCCACAGGTCGGCCACCGGCTCGGCGGTCGTGCCGCCGCCGTCCGGATCGCCGCCGGGCCGCAGGCACAGCACGCGCACCGCCATGTGGCGGCTGTCGCCGTGCTCGCTGTGGGCCAGCGCCAGCAGCGAGCCGTCGTCGGAGAGGCCGGCCACCCAGCCCTCGCAGCGGTGCGCGTAGACGGTGCGGGCGGGCCCGCCGGAGACCCCCGCGTGCGCGCTGAACCCGGAGTCGGTCGAGCGCCCCACCACGGCGAATCCGCCGGAGCCCAGCGCCAGGCCGCCCGCATAGGAGGGGGCGAGGTCGGGAAGAGGGGTCTCGGCCGGATCGCCGGGGCCGGTACCGAAGGGCCGGCGCCGCCACACGCCGAACTCGTCGCCGTCGGTGTCGTCGAACCACCACACCCACGCGCCTGCCGGGTCGAGCGCACCGTCCTCCGTGCCGTGGGGGCGCTTGGTCAGCTGCCGCCGTTCGCCGGTGGTGCGGTCCCAGGAGTGCAGCTCCCAGGTGCCGCTGATGTTGCTGCGGAAAAGCGAGCGGTCCGGAGCCTCCCTCGCCCACGAGGGGAGCCCGACCCTGCCCGCGCGGAACCGATCCTGCCAACGCTCGCCCATGATCTCCAGTAAAGCAGCCCCGATCTCCCTGATGTGCGCGAATCGATCACTCCGGGGGGACCGCGGGTGCGTTCACCGGGGCAGGGCCGCGTCCGCCGGCCGCATCGCGGCACCGTCGGCCTCCAGCAGCCGCTGTACGAGCGCGGGGTCGTAGTCGGCCAGCCCGGCGTCGTTCAGCACGACCATGTCCGTGGGGTGGGGGAGCACCTCGGCCGGATGCGCCTGGCAGATCCCGGCGATCTCCGCAGGGTCGGGCGCGAAGCCGTCGGGCACGGCGCAGGGCCGCAGCGACCGGTAGACGTGCATGCGGAACCAGTAGGGTGCGTCGTCCTCGGTGCGGCCGCGGATGTCGTAGATGCCGGTAGGCGCGAGCGGGCCCAGGCGCACACCCGCCTCCTCGGCCGCCTCGCGCCGCGCCGCCTGCTCGGCGGTCTCGCCGGGCTGGATCCGCCCTCCGGGCAGCAGCCAGTGGCCGGCGTAGACACCCCGGTTCTGCAGGACGAAGGTGAGGGTCCGCTCGGGGCCGGGGGCGATGGCGGCGGCGGTCATCAGCGGGGCGGGGCCGGTCGAGGGGCGGGAGGAGGTCGTCATGCGGTGCTCTCCTGGTCGGCGTCGGGGGATGGCGGCCTGACGGCCGGGGCGCCCGGCCGCCGCACGCGACCCGCGAGCCGTCGAGTGGAGGCGCCGACCGGTCGGGGCGGTGAAGGGGAGGGCCGCCTCCGACGCGGCGTCCCGGACGGCGTTTCGGGTCGCCTGCGGTGCCCAGCCTTGCGCATACGCCGTGTTCCCCGCCACCGCAGCGGGGATCCGTCGCGCCCGGGTCCGCGCCGCCCGGGGCGCGCGGAGGGCGCGCCCGCCCCGGTTCCACGTGAAACACTGCAGGTGGCGGGGCTGTCGATACTGCGCAGCAGGCGGCGTCCCTCGGCGCGACCCCGCGGGCCCGGTTACGGCCGCGGCCTGGCACGCAGCCGCGCCGCGACCCGCGCGGCGGTGAGGACGGCCCCCACGAGGGCCAGGGCCGCCAGGAGCACGGTCAGAGCGGGGAACAGCAGGAACGCGTCAACGGGTGTGTAGCTGTTGTCCTGCAGCGCCGGCGCCACGAGGAAGAGCAGCACGGCCGGTACCGCAGCCGCCACCTGGGGCAGCAGGCGCGGGACGAACCGCCACGCCGACCAGGACGCGCGCCGCGCCGCCCATCCGGACGCGCGCCGCAGGCCCAGCGTGCCCAGGGACAGCGTCAGCAGTGTGAGCGCGCCGAGCGACAGGTCGACCAGGGTCGCCGTCGGCGCCCCGGGGTCGGGATCGCGGCCCTCGGTCAGGTCGATGATCCCCGAGCTGATCTCGTAGGCCTGCTCGCGGGAGGGCGTGAAGCTGTTGAGCAGTACCGCCACGCCGTAGCCGCTGCTGGGCACCAGGTCCTGCTGTGCGTTGAATCCGGAGGTAATCCCGCTGTGCGAGATCCGGGCGGGGGCGATCCCAGGGCTGCTGCGCTTCCAGCCCAGCCCCGACCGTTCGGCGTTGCGCTGCGGCGTGTGCGACTGGCGGATCAGCTCCTCCGGGAGAAGGCGCCGGCCGCCGGGGCCGACGCCGCCCCGCTGCTGCATCGCAAGCCACGACGCCATGTCGTGTGCGGTGCTGACGACGCCGCCGGCCCCGCTGTTCATCTCCTCGGCCCCGGCCGCGGGCAGCACAGTCCCGTAGGCGGTGACGTATCCGTCGGCCAGCCCGTCGACGTGATCGCCCGTGGTGGTGGCGTTGACCGTCTCGTCCATGCCCAGGGGAGCGAAGACCCGGTCGGCGAGGTAGTCGTCGAAGGGGCGTCCGCTCGCCTCCTCGACCACGCGGGCGGCCAGCCAGTAGTTGGCGTTGCTGTAGGCGTAGTCGGTTCCGGGCTCGGTGACCGTGGTCCAGTCGCGCGTTCTGGCGGCGCCCTCCTCCAGCGTATCGGCGGGGCCGACGATGGTGGGGTTGGGCAGCCCCGAGGTGTGGGCGAGTAGTTGGCGGACGGTGATGGCGCGGCCGAAACCGACGTCGGGCAGGTAGCGGCCGACCGGGGCGTCGAGGTCGAGTCGGCCCTCGTCCGCGAGCCGCAGAGCGGCGAAGGCGGTGAACGACTTGGAGACGGAGCCGATGCGCAACCTGCTGTGCTCGGTGAGCGGCTCCCCACGGGAATCCTCGCCGTATCCGGCCTCGAATACGGTCTCGCCGTCGCGCACGACCGCGACGGCGGCACCCGGGAGCCCGTGGCGGTCGAGGTAGTCCGCGACGAACGCGTCGGCCTCGGCGGGGTCGAACCCCTCGGCGTCGCCGGCGACCGCGGACGCGGGCACCGCCGAGGGGACGAGGACCGCGGCGGCGAGCGCCAGGCACAGTAGGGGGACCGACCGCATGCGAATACTCCTGATGATTGAAGGACCGCGGTCGGCGCGGCGGCAAGGCCGCATCCCGCCCGAATGGGCGCCGCGAGCAGGTGCCACCGTCCCACCCGCCCGGGGTGCGGCGGATCAGGGCGCCACCCTGAGTCGCCCCGGACTCCCGAGGTGGTCGGCCGGCAGTCGCCGCCGGGCGGCTCCCCTAAGGGTTCGGCGCAGGCCCGTCCCCGGACACCCGGAAATCACCGTTGATCTTGTAGCTATCGTGAAGTAAAACGATTTTCAGTGACGATAGCTACAAGATCGACGGGGACAGTCGGCAAGGGCTCGGCGCAGGCCCCCGGACACGCGGCGGCGCCCACCCCCGCGAGGGGACGGGCGCCGCGGCGTATCCGGGGACGGGCCGCTCAGACCACGATCCGCATCGGGTTCTCCAGCACCTCGGCGAGGTCCTTCAGGAAGGCCGCGCCGACAGCGCCGTCGACCGCGCGGTGGTCCACCGACAGCTCCAGCGAGATGGTGTTGCGGACCACGACCTCGCCGTCGCGCACCACCGGCTGCTGCTTCATCGCCCCCACGGCCAGGATGGCCGCCTCCGGCGGGTTGATGACCGCCGAGAAGCTGTCCATCCCGTACATGCCGAGGTTGCTGACGCTGAAGGTGCCGCCGCTCATCTCCTGCGGCTTCAGCTTGCCCTCGCGGGCGCGTCCGGCGAGCTCGCGGCTGCGCTCGCCGATCTCCGACAGCGCCAGCTTGTCGGTGTCGTGCAGCACAGGGACGATCAGCCCGGCCTCCACAGCCACCGCGACGCCCACGTTGATGCGGCCGTGCTGCAGCAGCTTCTCGTCGACCCACGACCGGTTGACCTCGGGGTGGGCGCGCAGGGTGGTCGCGCACGCCTTGACGATCAGGTCGTTGAAGCTGATCTTGCTGCCGGTGCTCTCCAACTGGGCGTTGATCTGCGCTCGGAAGTCCTTGAGTCCCTCGGCGTCGATCGTCCGCCGCAGGTAGAAGTGCGGCGCCTCCTGCTTGCTCTGGGTGAGGCGGCGCGCGATCACCTTGCGCACGTTGCTCACCTGGAGCTCGGTCGAGTCGCGGCCGTCGTCGAAGGCCTCCCGGCCGGCGGAGGCCTGCGGAGCGGCG
Source organism: Streptomonospora wellingtoniae (assembly GCF_031845375.1). Classification (NCBI taxonomy): domain Bacteria; kingdom Bacillati; phylum Actinomycetota; class Actinomycetes; order Streptosporangiales; family Nocardiopsidaceae; genus Streptomonospora; species Streptomonospora wellingtoniae. Next base: position 186,932 of record NZ_JAVREK010000005.1, on the reverse strand, counting down.
GCTGACGGCGCGGGGGCGGTCTCGGGCGCGGCCGGGCGCTGCTTGGCGGCGGCCTCGATGTCGGCTCGCACGATCCGTCCCTTGGGGCCCGAGCCGCTGATCGACTCGATGTCCAGCCCGTACTCGCGCGCGAGCCGGCGTGCCAGCGGGGAGCTGCGCGGACGCGTTCCCGCGGAGCCGTCGGGGTCGGTGGGGGCGGCGGGCTGCGGAGCCCCCTCTCCGCCGTCCTGCGTCTCCGCCGGCGCCTCCTTACCGGTGGTGCCGCTATCAGCGGGCTTCTCCTCGGCGGGAGCCGCCGCGCCTTTGGAGGAGGACTCCTCGGGCACCGCGTCGGGACTGTCGCCGATGTGGCCGATCACCGCGCCGATCGGGACGGTGTCGCCCTCGGAGACCGCCTGCTGGACGAGGTAGCCGTCCTCGTAGGCCTCGTACTCCATGACGGCCTTGTCGGTCTCGATCTCGACGAGGACGTCGCCCGAGGCGACCTTGTCGCCGACGTTCTTGACCCAGGAGCTGATGACGCCTTCCTCCATGGTGTCGGAGAGGCGCGGCATGTAGATCTCTGACATCGTGTGGTTCCCCTTCACCCGACTCGCTTGCCCACAGCGCTCAGGGTCTCCTTGACGGCGGTGGTGATCGACTCTGCCGACGGAAGCGCCGCGGTCTCCAGCGGCTTGGCGTAGGGGAGCGGCACCTCGGCCATGGCCACCCGGCGCACCGGGGCGTCCAGGTAGTCGAAGGCCCCCTCCTGAATGGACGCGGCGATCTCGGCGCCGATCCCGTAGGTCAGCCAGTCGTCCTCGGCGATCACCGCGCAGCCGGTCCTGCGGACCGAGTCGACGATGGTCTGCCGGTCCAGCGGGCGCAGACTGCGCAGGTCGACGACCTCGACGCTGATGTCCTCTGCGGCCAGCCGCTCGGCGACCTGCAGGCCGACGGCGGCCATGCGCGAGTAGCCGATGAGCGTGATGTCGGCGCCCTCGCGGGTAACAGCGGCCCGGCCGATCTCGGCGACCGCCTCGTCGCCGTCGGGAACCTCGCCCTTGGAGTTGTAGAGCCCCAGGTTCTCCAGGAGCATCACCGGGTCGTCGTCGCGGACGGCCGCGCGCAGCATGGCGGCGGCGTCGGCCGGCGAACTGGGGGCGAGGACCTTCAGCCCGGGGATGAAGGAGTAGAACAGCTCGATGTTCTGCGAGTGCGTCGCGCCGAGCTGCTGCCCGCCGCCTCCGGGGGTACGGATGACCATCGGCACGCTGGTCTGGCCGCCGAACATCCCGTAGACCTTGGCGGCGTGGTTGATGATCTGGTCGATGGCGATCAGGGAGAAGTTGATCGTCATCAGCTCCACGACGGGGCGCAGCCCCAGCATCGCCGCGCCCACGGACGCGCCGACGAAGCCCTCCTCCGAGATCGGGGTGTCGCGCACCCGGTTCTCGCCGAACTCGGTGAGCAGCCCCTCGGTGATCTTGTAGGAGCCCTCGAAGAGGCCGATCTCCTCGCCGAGAAGCAGGACGTTCTCGTCGCGGAGCATCTCCGCCCGCAGCGTGTCGCGCAGGGCTTGGCGGTAAGTGATCACAGACATGTACCCGCTCCTTGAGGTCTATTCGGCGAACACCGGGTCGGCGGGCATGCGGCGCGACTCGTTCGCCACGGGGGTGGCGTAGGTGTAGTCGAAGAGCGTGGAGACCTCGGGGTGCGGGCTGTTCTCGGCGAAGTCCGCGGCGTCGGCGACCTCCTCCTTGACCGAGTCGGAGATCTCCTGCTTCTTCTCCTCGGTCAGCACCCCCGCCTTCTCCAGCTGGTCGGCGAAGTCGGCCACCGGGTCGTTGGACCGGGCCTCGGCGACCTGCTCCTCGGTGCGGTACTTGGCGGGGTCGACCACGGAGTGGCCCTTGAGGCGGTGGCTCGTGCACTCCAGGATGTAGGGCCGCTGCTCGGAGCGGGCCTTCTCGACGAGGTCGGCGGCCGCGTCGCGCACGGCCAGCACGTCGCGGCCGTCCACACGCACGCCCTCGACGCGGAAGGCGGACCCGCGCTTGTACAGGTCGGGCTCGGCCGAGGAGCGGTGGACCGCGGTTCCCATGCCGGTGAAGTTGTTCACGATGGTGTAGACGATGGGCAGGTTCCACAGCGAGGCGAGGTTGAGGGCCTCGTGCCAGGCCCCGATGTTGGTGGTGCCGTCGCCCATCTGGCACATGACGATCTCGTCGCCGCCGCGGTAGGAGATCGCCAGCGCCGCACCGGTGGCCAGGGGGAGCTGGCCGCCCACGATGCCGTAACCGCCGAGCATGCGGGTCTCGGTGTCGTACATGTGCATGGAACCGCCCCAGCCCTTGGCCACACCGTCGGTGCGCCCGTAGAGCTCGGCCATGACCCGCCGCGGGCTCATGCCCTTGTGGATGGCGTAGCCGTGGTCGCGGTAATTGGTGTAGAGGTAGTCGCGCTCCTGCAGGGAGTCCATGAGGCCGACGACCGTGGCCTCCTCGCCCAGGTTCAGGTGGCAGTAGCCCCCGATGCGCGCCTGGGTGTAGGCCTGTCCCGTGCGCTCCTCGAACCGGCGGACCAGCAGCATCCGCCGGTAGTAGTCGAGCAGTACCTCAGGCTTCTCGTCGGCGACGCCGGAGGTCGCGCCGCGGGCGGCCGAGGTGGTGCTGTCCTTCCGGCTCCGCCGGCGGCCCCCCGTGCTCCTGGCGGTGCCGCCGCCCTTCGCTTTGGCCGTGTCAGCCATGCTGGTGCCTTTCTACGTGCGGAGGCGGCCTTTCGGGGGCCGGCGGGCCCGGGAAGGCCGCTACCCGGGTACGCGGTCGGAACCGGGCCCGGGAAGAGGGTGCGCCGGCGCCGGGCTCAATCGGCGGGGCGCGCAAGTGGCTGGCTAGCTGTCCGTGGCTGGACTCGCGTCCGCCCGCCTTCCGTGTCACCCTTCCCCGGTTGCGGGCTCGGGTCACTCGTTTCGGTCGGCTCGCGTAGCTCCATCGGTGCACATACCGTGTGATGTGCGTCGCGCACACTCTACGTACTGATCGATGATCGATCAATACGACTTTACGGGACACCCATCGCGAATCGGACTGGCGGGGTGGCACGTCCCCGCGGGCCTCAGCCCGCGCGGCCGTAGGTCTTCAGCGCGGCTTCCACGTAGTTGAGGACGTGCTCGCGCACCATGCGCCCCACATCCGGGTCGGCTCTGCGGAACGCGTCGGTGATCTGGGCGTGGTCGGCCGCCTTGGCGTGCAGCTCCATGTTCAGCCACCGCACGGACAGCCGCGTCCACACCTCGACGCCCAGGGATTCCCAGGTGTGCAGGAGCACACTGTTGTCGGCCGCCCGCACGATCTCGCGGTGGAACTCCACGCTGTGCTTGATCTGCTCCTCGACGTCGCCGTCGGCCGTGGCGCGCCGCAGGGCCTCGACCTCGCGCTCCAGCGGGCGCGGGTCGGCCGCCAGCCGGGGCGACGCAAGCTCGGCCGCCACCAGTTCGAGTCCCGCACGCACCGGGTAGATCTCGGCCATGTCCGCCACGCCGAAGTCGCGAACGCGTGCGCCCTTGTTCGGCACCGACTCGATCAGGCGCAGATTCTCCAGTTCGCGCAAGGCCTCGCGCACCGGCGCCTGGCTGACGTTGAACTCGGTCGCCACGCGGCGCTCGACGATGCGCTCGCCCGGCTGCCAGCGGCCCGAGAGCAGACCTTCCACCAGCATGTGCCGGATCTGCTCGCGCAGGGGGTTCCGGGACAGGCGGGCGGGGTCGTCCGGCCACTCCGGGAGGTCGACCATCAACGGCCTTTCTGCTCGGGGCCCCGGGCAGGGCGTCGCGCGGGGAGCGGAGTCGGGTTCCACTACGAAGAGTGCCATACGCGAGACGGCCCGGACCTCCGCCGGGCGGCGTCCCCGCCGCGGCAGGCACCGGTGGGCGCGGGGGTGAACAACAACCGGGACCGCGCTGACCAGGGGGTGAATCCGGAGATCGGAGAAGGGGCGCTCTGCGAGTGTCAGTGCCGTCGTGGGTAGCGGGACGCTATGCTCGACTGTCGGAAATGTTCCATCCAAGCCAGTCAAGCGCGATGGCGCGGCAATGTGCGGCACTCCGGCGGTACGTCCGCCCGGGCTGCGGCACGTCCCCGCACCGTCTGCGGTGCGGTCTCCGGTGGCGCCGGTGCCCCACTGGCAAGCCGACCAGGGGAGGCCGTGACCACCGTGTCCCCGGCGTCTTGGCGCACCCGTTCCCAACCGACCCAACCGAGCGGCGAGCCCGTCCCCCCAACGCACAAACGTGCCGCAGGCCAGCCCACGAATCGTGAGACAGCACTGAGCACATGATGCATACACTGCGGATCCGGTCGAACCCGCTGTTGCGCGCCGGGATGTCGAGACCCTTGTCACAGACACGGCGATCGCTCGTCGGTTCCCGGACCTCGGTCGGCGGCGCATCAGGCCGCCGATCCGGAGCACCACAGGTCACCTGGCCGAGCGTGAGTGAGATCGCGTGGGGGCTGGCGTCCGACAAGACGGCGATCATGCTGGCTGTGGCATTGATCATCATGACCGTTCTCTCAGCCGGCCCGCTCCACCCTATCGACAATCTGATCAACAACGCACCTCGGCCGTTCTGGGAACAGCTGCGGGTTCCGATGATCCTGTGGCCCGACACGGTCGCGTCGCGGTTCGTGGCGCTGCCGGTGCTGGGCGTGACGTGCCTGCAGCTGGCCTACTGGCACCGCTCCTGGCGGCCGGTCATCCTGGGCGCCGTCGGGCCCTTCGGCATGGTCTGCCTCGTCGCGGCGATGAAGCTGCTGTTCACCCGCAGCCACCCCCGCACGCACGACCCCGCGTTCTTCTCCGACTCCGGAGTCTCCTTCCCCTCCGGCCACGGTGCCAACGCCATCCTGATCTACGGGCTCGTCCTGTTCCTGATCATCCGCTACCGGGCGGCGCGGCCGCACATCGTCCGTCGGCTGGCCTACTGCATCGTGGGCATCGCCGTGCTACAGGCGATGGTGTCGGTCTATCTGCACTTCCACTGGTTCACCGACCTGATGACCGGCATGGTCGCGGGCGGCCTCGCACTCGTCCTCACCATCCGGCTGGACCGGATGATCCCCGAAGGGCGCACCGTCTACTGGTGGCCGTGGTACGGCGGCAGCCTGTGGCGCGGCGAGGACGGCGGCCGCGGCGAGGACGACCGGGCCGAGGGCGGTTCGGGAGAGTCGGCCGAGCGGGGCTGAGTCCGACGCCGGAACCCGGGCCGGGCCCTCCCCGCGGCGCGAAGGGCACGGATCCGCCGCCGCACGCGCTCACCCCGCCGGCGCGGGGGCGTCCAACCGCCCGCTGAGCTCCTTGGCGAAGAAGTCGAAGAACCCGTCGGGGTCCGGCCCGGCGTTCACCAGCGCGAGGCGGTCGAACCCGGCGTCGGCGAACCGCTCGACGGCGGCGACGTGGCGCTCGGGATCGGGTCCGTATCCGAAGGCCGAGGCCATGTCATCCTCGCGGACGTGGGCCGTCGCAGCCTCGAAGTTGGCCACGTTGGGCAGTTCGGCCTGCACCTTCCACCCGGTCGCGCCGAAGCGGAACATGCGGTGCGCGGACTTCAGCGCGGTCTCCTCGTCGGGCGCCCAGGACAGCGGTACCTCGGCGTAGCGGGGCCCGTTTCCGCCGGAGTGGCGGTAGGCGCGGGTCAGCGCGTGGTCGGGCTCGGTCGCGAAGAGGGCGTCGCCGAGCTCGCCCGCCAGGCTCGCCGCAGCCGCACCGCCCGCTGCCACCGCGATCAGCGGCGGGTCCTCGGGCAGATCGAAGACCCGGGCGTCGACCAGTCGCAGGTGCTCGCCCTCGAAGGAGCGGTAGCCGCCCTGCCACAGCAGCCGGATGATGTGCAGCGACTCCCGCAGCATCGCGTGGCGCTCGGTGACCGAGGGCCAGGGCCGACCGACCACGTGCTCGTTGAGCTGCTCGCCCGAGCCCACGCCGAGCACGAAGCGGCGCCCGTCGGCCAGCAGCGCGGTCGTGGCCGCGGCCTGCGCGACCAGTGCGGGGTGGTAGCGGATGAACGGGCAGGTCACGCCGGTGGCCAGGCCGATCCGCCGGGTACGGGCCGCGATGGCTGCCAGGATCGACCAGGCGAAGCCCGAGTGCCCGTGGCTCTCCAGCCACGGGTGGTAGTGGTCGCTGATCACGACGAAGTCGAAGCCCGCCGCCTCGGCGCGCTCGGCTTGGCGCACCATCTCCTGCGGCGAGTAGCCTTCGGCGAAGAGTTTGTAGCCGATCTGCATGATCCCCTCCACACCCGGTGCCGGCGTCCGGCGTGCCGCTACCCGGGTGCCCGGGGGGCATGCCCGCCGGGGGTGCCGCGAGGTCGGACGGTCCGGGCCCGCAAGGGCGGGTGCGGTCGGCTCAGCTGCCGTCGCGCACGTCGGCGATGCGTTCGGCAGAGTAGGCGATCTCCTCGAAGCGGGCCGTCGTGCCCGCACCCGTGGGGCTCTGGGCGAGGAAGCCGACCTCGGCCTCCTCGCGCAGCGCGAAGTACCGGATCAGCTCCCAGGGGCCGCCGTCCACGCGTACGTGGAAGGCGTAGGCCGACCCGATGCGCCCGGCGCGCAGCCGGATGTCGGCGGCCGCGGGGTCGGCGCGGAAGTGGTTGCAGTCGTCGCTGACACCGCGGTTGACCACCGACACCACGGTCCCGCTGCCCTGCGGTGAGGCCTCCACGCACAGCTTTGCCCAAGCGTCGGGGCCGGAGTGGAGTACCAGCGCCGCCGCGTCGAACGTCGCGGTCAGGTCGAGGCGCACCCGCGCGCTGACGCAGAAGTCGCCGTTGAGCGCACCGACGAGCGCGGGGGCGTTGTCGTGGAGCGTGCCGTCGGCAGGTTCGGTGAACAGGTCGGTGCCGCCGGCGGCGCTGACGACGAGCCTGTCGTAGCCCTCGACCGTGTAGGCCTCGGGCGCGTTGAGCCAGCGCATCGTGACAGGGAATGCCGACAGGGAGACGGGATCGGCCATGAGGGGCTCCAATGGCGCACGGGGGCCGCGGGGCGCGGCGGCTGAACGGGCGGGACGGGACTCGCTCCGCCCTGGGGATTGGCGAGGAACATACTGATCGCCGGTCGGCCGCGGCAAGGGGCTATCGGCAGTGGTGCGAACCGGTGCGCAGCGAATTCGGGAGCGCTCCCATGGTACAGCTGCGCGTCCCGATCCCGTGCGGGAGTCCCAGCACACAAGGGGTCGGGCGGGCCGCCGGCCGTTCCGCGGGGCGGCGCGGCGCCCTCCTCTGCCTCCTCCTTGGGCCCCTATGCTGATCGGCGGGCCCGCGGATGCTGCGAGCCCGGCACACACGCGGGACGGAGGGGACGGGTGAGAGTCATGGCGGGCGAACCCGGTGGAGGGAGGGCGCAGGTCGGCGGCCCGATGCGGGAGCGGCTGCGCGGGCTGCGCGGGATCCCGGTGTTTGCGGGGGAGATTCCGGCGTTCGACCCCGATACGGCGCCGGACGACCCGGTGGAGCTGTTCACGCGGTGGCTCGACCACGCTCTTGGCGCGGGCGTGCCGGAGCCGCACGTGATGAACCTGGCAACGGCCGACGCGGCCAACCGCGTGGCATCCCGCTTTCTGATCCTCAAGGACGTCGGCCCGAACGGCTGGTCGTTCGCGACGGGATCGGCCAGCCCCAAGGGGCGCGACCTGGACGCCAACCCGCACGCGGCGCTGGCCTGCTACTGGCCGCGAGTGGGCCGCCAGATCCGAATCGCCGGCACGGTCGCGCCCGAGAGCCCGCGCACCGGCGCCGCCGACTTCCTTGCCCGCTCTCCCGACGCGCGCGCGGAGGCGCTCGTGGGCGGGCAGAGCGCGCCGATGGCCTCGGTGGGCGAGCACGAACGCGAGCTGGCCGAGGCCCGCGAGCGCGTCGACGCGGACCCCTCGCTCGTCGCGCCGGAGTGGACGCTGTACACGCTGCGCCCCGACTACGTGGAGTTCTGGCAGGGGTCGCGCGACCGCAACCACGTCCGCCTGCGGTACACGGCTGCGGGGGAGGGCCGGTGGCAGCGGGCGCTGCTGCGGCCCTGAGCGCTGCCCGTGCGGCCGGCCCGAATGTCACAGGGGCGCGCGACCATGGCAGCAGCGGCGCTTGCCGCCGCGCGTCCGTTCCGAGACCCGAGGAGTAGCAAACGATGATCGGTCGGCTTTCCACCGTTGTCCTCGACTGCCCCGACCCCCGCGCGCTGGCCGCGTTCTACTCTGAGGTGCTCGGCATGCCGATCACGCGGGCCGAAGGCGACTGGGTCGACATCGGCGACCGGGACGGGACGCAGGTGAGCTTCCAGCTCGCACCCGACCACGTCCCGCCGCGCTGGCCCGATCCCGCCTATCCGCAGCAGTTCCACCTCGACGTCGACGTCGACGACATCGCTGCGGCCGAGGAGCGGGTGCTCGCCCTCGGCGCTGCCAAGGTCCGTGAGGACGGCACCTTCCGGGTTTACACCGACCCCGCGGGCCACCCGTTCTGCCTGGTCCTCGCGCCCTCCCAGCCCGCGGGGTAAGCGGCGGAGCGGGCCGCCACCGGCGCGGCACCGACCGTGGTGCGGTGCGGCGTGTTCGACTGGGGTACGGGCAGGTCGGCCGCACGACTCCGCGGCACCGTGCTCACTCCGCCGCAGAACCGGCCCGGCTCGCCGGGCCGGGGGCCGCCTACGCCGCGCAGGCCCGCTCGCGCGCCTGCTACCGGGAGGGCGGCCCCGAGACCAGGGGAGGCAGCGCATGCCGATCACCGAGACCCTGTTCGACGACTTCATCCACGTACGGCCGAGGTTGGCGATCCTGGTCCGGCTGGCAGGCGCGGAATGGGTGGAGTTCACCCAGGTGCGCGACAGCGTCGGATGCAGCGACTCGGCGCTGTCGAAGCAGGTCACTGCGCTCAAGGGCGCCGGGTACACCGAGGTGCGCAAGATGACCGAGCGCCACCGGCGCCGCACGTGGATCCGGCTGACCGACGAGGGCGGGGCCGCGCTGGCGCGCCACCTGGAGGCGCTGGAGCGCCTCTGCGCTCAGGCGCGCGGCCCGGCCCCGCGGAGCTGAGTCGGCGCGCGTCCGCCCGGGCCGTCCGCGGCGGATCACCGGAGGACGCGCATCCGGCAGCGCTCCGCCGCACGCGTCGAGGTGGAGCGAAGGCGGGCCACGGACGCCTGTTTCGGTTGACCTATTCGGCCCTTATTCGGTCACTCCTATTGCGGCCTTTTGTTCGAAACTATCGAAGTTTCCGATTGTGAGCCTTCGGTCTCTGTGTCTTCTCGGAAGAGCCTGCATTCGAATTTGCCGTTAGCGGACCGTACTTTTTTCTTGTTCCGGACGCACGTTATTGGGGAAATAGCGACCGATAGTTTCGGATTCATTGCCGAGAGATAGCGAATCTCCTGGTATTGGACCCATGCCCGCTCGGGTGCCTGATTGGTCCGTAATCTCTCCTTCCCGAGCCGTCAGAACCGGTGTTACGTTCATCACGCTCATGAGCTGGGAGCGCTCCACCTTCACGATCCCCCCCCGATTCCACTGGATTCGCGCACCTGGAGGTGCCTGACGTGAGACTCGCAAGAAGCGGCGGTCGCCAGACCCCGCGCCGCCACCGGGCGGCCCCCGCCCGGCGGGCCGTCGGCGCGGCGCTCGCGACGCTTCTCGGCGCGGCGGTGCTGGTACCGGCCGCTCCGGCGGCCGCCGACGCCCCGCTCCGTGACCACGCCGACCAGATGGGCTTCGAGATCGGCGCGGCGCTGGCATCGAACCATCTGCAGAACGACAGCCAGTACGCCGATCTGGCGGCGACCGAGTTCAACGCCGCGACACCCGAGAACGCGATGAAGTGGGCGTCCACCGAGCCCTCCCGCAACCAGTTCGACTTCGGCGGCGCCGACGCCTTCATGGACTTCGCCCAGGCGAACAACCAGAAGGTGCGCGGGCACACGCTCGTATGGCACAACCAGCTCCCGTCCTGGGTGGAGAACGGGAACTTCAGCGAGAGCGAACTGCGCTCGGTCATGGAGAACCACATCGACCGGGTGGCCGGCCGCTACGCAGGTGAGATCGCCTACTGGGACGTCGCCAACGAGATCTTCCTGGGCGACGGCTCCTGGCGCGATTCGGTCTTCTACCGGACCCTGGGCCCGGACTTCGTCGCCGACGCGCTGCGCATGACCGCCGAGGCCGACCCCAACGCCGAGCTGTGGCTGAACGACTACAGCATCGACGGGGTCAACGCCAAGAGCGACGCCTACTACAACCTGATCCAGGACCTGATCGCCCAAGGCGTCCCGATCGACGGGATCGGCCTGCAGGCGCACCTGATCAACGGCCAGGTGCCCGGCAGCATGCAGCAGAACATCCAGCGCTTCGCCGACCTCGGCATCAAGGTGGCCATCACCGAGTTGGACGTGCGCATCGAGATGCCGGCCAGCCAGAGCGAGCTGGAGCAGCAGGCCCGCGACTACCGCTCGGTCATGGACACCTGCCTCGCGGTCGACGGCTGTGTTGCCGTCACGGTCTGGGGCGTCTCCGACCAGTACTCCTGGGTGCCGGGCACGTTCGAGGGCCAGGGCGCCCCGCTGCTGTTCAACGACAACTACCAGCCCAAGCCGGCCTACGACGCGGTGCACGAGGCCCTGGGCGGGACCGGCGACGGTGGAGGCGACGACGACGATCCTCCGACATCCGGCCCCTGCGCCGTGGACTACTCCGCCGCCAACGAGTGGAGCACCGGGTTCACCGGCCAGGTCACCGTCACCAACAACGGCGACTCCGCGCTGGACGGCTGGAACCTGGAGTTCGACTTCCCCAGCGGTCAGCAGCTCACCAACGGGTGGAACGCCGAGTGGTCCCAGTCCGGCTCCACTGTGACCGCCACCAACACCGGATGGAACGGCGACGTCCCGGCGGGCGGTTCCGTGACGGTCGGCTTCAACGCCGGCCACAGCGGCACCAACGACGAACCCGAGGCGTTCACGCTCAACGGGCAGTCCTGCTCGGTCTCCTAGCCGCTCCCCTTTCGGGCCGCACACGCGCCTGTCGTGACACCGGCGCCGCGGCCGGGCCAGGAGACCGCCGGGCCGGCCGGACCGCATCCCCCATTTCGGCCGGCCCGTCCACGGCCCTCGCCGCACAGCGGCGGGGGCCGTTCGCGCGCCCGCGTCCCTGCCGGCCGATGCCGGGGGCATCCGCCGAGCCGTCGATCACCTGCGCCGATTCGTAGTCGGGCGCGAAAACGTGCGGAGTGGTTGCCGGCGCGCACTTCCGCCCAGCCGCATGCACAGCGGCGCGTCCGCGGCGGGTAGGGCACCTACCCCAGAAGGAAGGCGATCGCCACCAGCACGGGCAGGGTCAGGAACGTCGTCAGCAGCACGATCTCTCGGGTCATCCGCGTGGCGGTGTCGTAGCGCACGGCGTAGGTATAGGTGTTCTGCGCGGTCGGCAGGGCGGCGATCACCACGACGGTGAACAGCTCCACACCTTCGAGCCCGAACCAGAACGTGCCCATCGCCCACGCGGCGGCGGGCTGGACCAGGCACTTCAGTACGACGGCGAGCGCGACGGGCCCGCGCTGCGGGCCGCGCCCGGGCAGAGGGCTGCCGTGCAGGGAGATTCCGAAGGCCAGCAGCACCGACGGGACCGACATCGATCCCACCAGCTCGAACGGCTGCATCAGGGGTTCGGGCACGCTCCAGCCGCTCGCCGCCACGGCGACGCCCGCCAGGGACCCGACAACGACCGGGTTGCGCAGCGGCGCTGCCACGATGCGCGCGAGGCCGACGCGGGTGCCCGGCGTGCGGCGCGCCAGGTCCAGCGCGGTCAGCCCGATCGGGACCACCACCATCAGCTGCAGCAGCAGCACCGGCGCGACCAGTGAGGCGTCGCCCAGCACGTAGGCCGAGACGGGGATGCCGAGGTTGCCGGAGTTGACGTAGCCCGCGCACAGCGCGCCCATCGTCGTCGAACCCGCGTCCCAGCGGCGCAGAGCGGCGACGGCGAGGAACAGGGCCGCTACCACCGCGATGCTCAGTGCACTCACCAGCAGCGGAGCGTGCACGAGCGTCGAGAGGTCGGCGTCGGAGAGGATCTCGAAGAGCAGCGCCGGGGTGGCGACGAAGAAGGCGAGGTTGGTCAGCACGCGGCTGCCGTTGTCGCCGAGGGCGTCCAGCCGGCCGAGGATGTAGCCGAGGGCGACGATGCTCGCGATCACGCCGAACCCGATCACGACCCCGGTCACGGCGCGCCCCCCGTATCGCCCCTCGCCCGACACCGGATCCGTCGGGCCGCGACGACCTTAGCCGTGCCCGCCGGACGCCGCCACGGCGTGGCTCACACCTGCCGGGTCCGCCAGGGGCCGCGTTGCGGAATCGGTATGCACGAACGCCTCCTGAGTGGCCAGCCTGTGCCAAACCGGCGCATACCAGCGGTATCCAGCCCCTAAGGTGGTGTCTTCGTATGTTCGGAAAGGGCTGGAAGGGCCGGGAGTTGCTGCACCTGAGGGTGATCTCACCGCACGATCGGACCGACGACGTGCTCGAAGTACTGAAGGGCCAGGTCGGCGTGGCGCACGTCGTCGTCTTCGAGAAGGCCGCGGTCCAACCCGAGGGAGACGCCGTCGAGGCGGACCTGGCACGCGAGTGCGTCGACGACGTGCTCCTGCAGCTCTCCAAGCTCGACATCGACCACACCGGCGCCATCACCCTGGAGGCGCTGGAGACCACGCTGTCGGACTCGGCCGACACCGCCCGAGCCGACGCACCCGGCCACGGCCATGAGGCGGTGGTGTGGGAGGAGCTGATCTCCCGCGCCGACGACGACTCCCACCTCAACTGGGTCTACCTGACGTTCCTCACGCTGGGGCTGATGATCGCGGCGGTGGGCGTGGTGACGAACTCGCCGGTCACCGTGGTGGGAGCGATGGCCGTCGCCCCCGACTTCGGCCCGTTGGCGGCCTTCGGCGTGGGCCTCATCGGCCGCCGCTGGGACCTGGTGCGCCAGTCCGCCGGCACGACGGCGGTCGGGTTCGGCGTCGCAATGGCGATCACCACCGTATTCATGCTGGTGCTGGAGTGGACCGGGCTGGTGACCATCAGGGCGTCGGGGCTCAGCAACCAGAGCCAGGTCGACTTCATCTACGAGGTGGGGCCGTTCTCCCTGATCGTCGCGCTTCTCGCCGGCGCCGCGGGCATGCTCAGCCTCCTCTCGGCCAAGTCGTCCGCGTTGGTGGGCGTCTTCATCTCGGTGACCACGGTGCCCGCCGCCTCCTACGCGGTCGTCGCGGCGACACTCCTCGACTGGGGGCGCGCGATCCAGTCGATCGAGCAGCTCGTCGTCAACCTCGTCGGCATCATGATCGCCGCCACCGTCGTGCTGGCCGTGCGCACGCGCCGCGAGCACCGCAACGGCGAACAGGGGCGCCCCCTCAGCCAGCGCTGACCCGCTGCCGGAGGACGTCCGGGCCTGTCCGCGTGCTCGTCGCTGCGGCAGGGGCGGGCGACCAGGGCATGGGAGTGCTCGCCCGGCGCCTGCAGGACAGAAGCAGCTGACCGGCGGGGTCGACGTCCGCGTGCGCACAGCGCGGGGCGGCGGCCGCGCCAGTCCGCTCATCCGGTGTGCGGGACGAACAGCAGTTCCGCGTCGGCGCGCTCGACGGTGCCGCCGTAGCCGTACACCGACCCCCGCTCCGACCGCCCGGTACGGCGGTAGCGGTGCAGGGAGGGCTGCGCGGCGCTCAGCCGGAGCGCGCGGTCGGCGGGGTGCTCACCGGGCACGGTGTCGGGCTCGTGCGGCCGCTCGATCACGACGACGGACTCGGGCGCCTCGTCCACCGCATACTCCCGGCCGTCGAGCGGTCCGCCGGAGAACCCGACGCGCACCCCGCCGGAGGCGATCTGCTTCACCCAACCGATGGTGGCCCCTCGCGCCGCCGAGCGCCAGCCGCGCGGGGAGGCCGGTACGGGACGAGGGGGCTACGCGCGGGCGACGGCGATCGTGGCGCCCAGCCGGCTGCCCGCCTCGTAAAGCATGTACTGCGTTCCGTGGTGGGACCCGTAGGAGGGCGCGGCCGAGCGTCCGTTGTCGGGCGGTCCCGCCATGGGCTCGTGCACGGTGCCGAGGTGGCGGCGGAGAGAGAAGTCGCGACCGACCTCGGTGAGGCGGATGTCGCCCTCGCTCGTGTGGTAGGCGACGTAGGTGCTTCCTCCGCGTTCGACCACGTGCGGTCCCGAGAGGTTCGCGGCGCCCGCGGCCGCGTGGTCGACCAGCGGGTCGGGGTCGAAGTCGAACGAGACGCCGTCGGCCGACCAACCCCAGCCGATCGAGCGGTGGTCGGTCGTGTCGTTGCGCATGAACACCATCACGTAGCGGGACCCCCGGTCGGGCAGCGGGTGCTCGAAGACGCGGGCGTATGAGGTCTCGGTGGTGCCCTCGGGCAGCATCGCCGTGGTCAGCACCTCGCCCTCATAGGAGAAGTCGGCGCCGTCGCGGGAGCGCGCCAGCCGGGTGGTGGTGTTCTCGCCGTGGAAGTACAGCCACATCTCGCGTTCCTGCTCGTTCCACAGGACGTGCGGCGAGGAGACGTGGCTGACCGAGTAGTGCGGCGCCCATTCGCGCCCGACGATCGGGTTTCCCGGATGCTCGGTGTAGGGGCCTTCGGGGGTGTCGGCGTAGGCCAGGCAGATCCCGCCGGGCGCGTCGTGCGGGGCGTAGTAGAGCAGGAAGCGGCCGGGTGCGTCGGGCAGCCTCCCCTCCGTCCCGCGCAGGCAGGGGAAGATGAACTCGCCCGTGGGGTTGTAGGCGAGGTCGGCGGTGTCCAGGGCCTCCCTGACGAAGGTGTACTCCGGCAGCACACCCGCCGCGGCGCGGCGCGGAGCCGCGGCCGCGGGCGAGTCGGCGAGCCCTCCGAGGGCTCCGGCGGCTCCGGCTGCGGCGGCTGTGCGGAGCAGGGTGCGGCGGTCGATCCCGTGCGGTGCGCCGCGGTGCGTCGAAGGGCGGGGCTCGGGGTGCGTCTCGGGCATGGGGGCTCCCTTCCGGGGTGCGCCGGGGGGCGGCGCGTCCGGGTGTCGAGAACGCGAGCTTCGACCAGCATCGATAGCTCAGTCAAGAACCTAATACGTATTAACGTAACTTCCCTGTCATTGGCGAGAAATTCGCCCGCACCTCTTGACGCGCCCCTGTGATGCAGCTCAAAGTCGGAACCTAATCCGGATTAGCTTGCGTACAGAGGAGATCTTCGGTGTCCGAGACCGCGTCGCCGCCCCCGACACCGCCGCGTCCGAACGGGCGGGCGAAGCCGCGCCAGTCCGACATCGCCCGGGCCGCGGGCGTATCCCAGGCGACGGTCTCGCTGGTGCTCCGGGGCGCGACGACCGGCGTGGTCCTGGCCCCGGAGACGCGTCGGCGCGTGCTGCGCGCCGCCGAGGACCTGGGCTATGTGCCCGATCCCGTCGCAACGCGGCTAGCGGCGGCGCGCAACGGCATGCTCGGGCTCTACACCTTCAGCACGACCTTCCCCACCGACGTCGCGCACTCGTACTACCCCGTGCTCGTGGGCGTCGAGGAGGAGGCCGCCGCGCAGGGCCAGGACCTGATCCTGTTCACCGGTGCGAGCCGCGCCGCCGGCACCACCAGCGACGCCGCCGCGGTGCGCCGCGTCCGCGCCGCCGACGGCTGCCTGTTCTTCGGCCGCCACGTCCCCGAGGACCCGATCCGCCGGCTGAGCGAGGACGGCTTCCCCTTCGTCTACATCGGCCGCCGCGAGGAGCCCGGCATCAGCCACGTCGGCGCCGACTACGTCTCGGCGTCGGCGGAGGTGGCCGCGCGCCTCGCCGCGCTGGGCCACCACCGCGTCCGCTACCTGCGCGAGAACGACGACGCCCCCGCTTCCACCGACCGCGAGCGCGGCGTCGTCGACGGCGCCCGCGGCGCCGGGCTGGAGACCGTCGGCCTGGTCGAGCGCACCGACGGCGGCGACGTGGACGCCCGGCTCGCGCGCTGGCGCGACGAGGGCGTCACCGCGGTGGTCACCGAGGAGACGGACACCGGCGCGGCGCTGTCCGGGCTGACCGCCGCCGTCGCCCGCGCCGGCCTGAGCTGCCCCGGCGACCTCTCGCTCGCGCTGCTGGGCACCCCCGCCGCGGCACCAGCCGCACCGGTCACCGGACTCGCCGGCGCGATCAGCGGCTTCGGCGTGCCCATGCGCGAGATGGGCCGTGCCGCGGTGCGGCTGCTGCTCGACCTCATCGAGGGCAGTGCGGCACCGCAGTCGCACTTGCTGGCCTGCGAACCCGTGGCCGGCGCGACCCTCGGCCCCCCGCACCCGGGCCGCTGACCGCGCCCGCCCCCCGCATCCCTCCCACCCTCCGCCCCCCGAATCACCACCGCAACCACCACGGAAAGGCGCGCGATGACGGAGAGCAGTACCGAGATCCTGGTCGTCGGAGGCGGACTGGGCGGTGTCGCCGCGGCCCTGGCCGCCGCACGCTCCGGTCGCCGGGTCGTCCTCACCGAGGAGACCGACTGGATCGGGGGCCAGCTCACCTCCCAGGCCGTCCCGCCCGACGAGAACCCCTGGATCGAGCGGTTCGGCTGCACCGCCTCCTACCGGCAGGTGCGCGAGGGCATCCGCGCCTACTACCGCCGCGCCTACCCCCTGCGCGCCGAAGCCGCCGCCTCGCCCGAGCTGAATCCGGGCGCCGGACGCGTCAGCAAGCTCTGCCACGAGCCGCGGGCGGCCCTGGCCGTGCTGGAGGAGTTGCTGGCCCCGCACCGCGCCGCGGGGCGCATCACCCTGCTCACCGGCCACCGTCCCGTCGCCGCCCGCACCGACGGCGACGAGGTGCGCGCCGTCGAACTGGACGACGGGCAGGGCGGGCGGCACACCGTCCAGGCGTCCTACGTGCTCGACGCCACGGAGAACGGCGACCTGCTACCTCTGGCCGGAGCCGAGCACGCCACCGGGGCCGAGTCCCGCGCCGAGTACGGCGAGCCGCACGCCCCCGAGACCGCCGACCCCGCCAACCTGCAGGGCATCACCTACTGCTTCGCCGTCTCCCACCACGAGGGCGAGGACCACACGATCGAGCGTCCCGCGGACTACGGCTTCTGGCGCTCCTACCGGCCCGACTTCTGGCCCGGGCCCCTCGTGGGCTTCGCCGCCCCCGACCCCCGCACCCTCGAACCGGTCGTCCGCACGTTCGACCCCAACCCCGACGTCGACCCCCTGGACGTGGCCGCCGACCAGAGCGCCGACGCCGGTGACAAGGAGCTGTGGGGGTTCCGCCGCATCCTCGCGCGCAGGCTGCACCGGTCCGGCGCCTTCGACTCCGACATCACGCTGGCCAACTGGCCGCTGAACGACTACTGGCTCAAGCCCGCCCTGGAGATCGACGGGTACGCCGACGCCGAGACCGTGCGCCAGGCCCACGACGAGGCCCGCGGGCTCTCCCTCTCGGTGCTGTACTGGCTGCAGACCGAGGCGCCCCGCCCCGACGGCGGCACCGGGTTCCCCGGCCTGCGGCCCCGCCCGGACGTCACCGGCGCCGAGCACGGCCTCGCAAAGGCCGCCTACGTGCGCGAGTCCCGCCGTATCAAGGCCGTCACGACCGTCACCGAGCACGACGTCGCCATGGACATCGTCGGGCCCCGCGGCATCACTCGCCGCCACGACGCGGCGGGGATCGGCAGCTACCGCATCGACCTGCATCCCTCGACCGGCGGCGACACCTACATCGACATCCCCAGCGTGCCCTTCGAGATCCCGCTGGGCGCCCTGCTGCCGGTGCGCATGCGCAACCTGCTGCCCGCCGGCAAGAACGCCGGCACCACCCACATCACCAACGGCTGCTTCCGGCTGCACCCCGTCGAGTGGAACATCGGCGAGACCGCCGGGCGCCTGGCCGCCTTCGCGCTGGACAACGGCACCGAGCCGCACGCGGTACGTGAGAAGGACGACCTGCTGGAGCGGTTCTCGGCTCTGCTGGACAGCACGGGCGTCGAACGGCGCTGGCCCGACGTGCGCGGCTACTGACCGCCCCCGGGCCGCCGCGCGCGGCCCTCCGCCACATACCCATCCCCGCGCTACGAAAGGTGCGGATATGACTCCCCGACTCCATCCCCCGTCCGACCCCCCGCCCGGCCCCGACGGATCCGCCGGCGCTGCCGTGCGGATCGGCATCGACGTCGGCGGCACCTTCACCGACGCCGTCGCCGTGAGCGCCCGCACCTTCGAGCTGCTCGGCCAGGCCAAGGTGCCCACCAGCCACGACCACGCCGACGGCGTCGCCCACGGCATCATGGCCGCGCTGGAGCGCCTGCTCGCCGACATCGGCGTCAGCGCAGACGACGTGACCTTCCTCGCCCACGGCACCACCCAGGCCACCAATGCGCTGCTGGAAGGCGATGTCGCGACGGTCGGAATCGTGGGGATCGGCTCCGGCTACGACGCCTTCGCCACCGGGCGGCTGCGGTCCCTGGGCCGGCTCAGGCTCGACTCCGGTCGACCGCTGCCCATCCGCTACGCCGGCCTCAAGCACCCCGAGCGGCCCGGCGCGGCCCGCACCGCCGTCCACCGGCTGCGTGAGGAGGGCGCCGATGTGCTCGTGGCGGTCGAACCCTTCAGCGTCGACGCCCCCGAGGGCGAGGACGCGGTGGCCGCCGCGGCCGCCGACGCGGGCGTGCCCGTCACAGCGACCCACGAGATCACCCAGCTCTACGGGCTCGGCAAGCGCGCCCGAACCGCGGTCCTCAACGCGGGAGTGATGCCGCGCATGCTGGAGACCGCCGACCTGGTCGAGCGCAGTATCACGAAGGCCGGGGTCAGCGCTCCGCTGATGGTGATGCGCTGCGACGGAGGGGTGATGTCGCTGGCGGAGATGCGTTCGCGGCCCCTGCTGACCGTGCTCTCCGGACCCGCGGCCGGCGTGGCCGGCGCGCTGATGGGCGAGAAGGTCAGCGAGGGCGTGTTCCTGGAAACCGGCGGCACCTCCACCGACATCAGCGTCATCCGGCGCGGCCGGGTGCAGATCCGGCACGCCCGCCTGGGCGGCAAGGAGACCTATCTGTCGGCGTTGGACGTGCGCACGGTCGGCATCGGCGGCGGATCGCTGGTGCGGCTGGGAGCGGCGCGCGGCGGTGGCGCCAAGGTCACCGACGTGGGGCCGCGCAGCGCACACATCGCCGGGCTTCCCTACGCCTGCTTCGCCGAACCCGGAGACCTGCGCGACGCGCGGATCGTCCGGATGAGCCCGCGCGAGGGCGATCCCGCCGACTACGCCGTCGTCGAAGGCGCCGGCGGGCGGTACGCCCTCACCCTCACCTGCGCGGCGAATGCCGCATCCCTGGTCGGCGAGGACGACTACGCGCGCGCCGACCCCGCTGCCGCGCACGCCGCGCTGGAGCCGCTGGCCCGGGAGCTGGGAACCGACACCGACAACGCCGCCCGCGCCGTCCTGCAGCAGGCGACCGACCGCATCGACACCGCGGTGGCCGGGCTGATCTCCGAACACGACCTCGACCGGGACGTGTGCACCCTGGTGGGCGGGGGCGGAGGTGCGGCGACGGTCACCCCCTATCTGGGTGCGCGCATGCGCCTCGACGCGCGCATCGCCGCGCACAGCGAGGTCATCAGCCCGCTGGGCGTGGCACTGGCGCTGGTGCGGGAGTCGGTGGAGCGCATCATCCCCGGCGCCGGCCACGGCGACGTCCTGGCGGTGCGCACCGAGGCCGAGCAGGCAGTCCTGCGGCAGGGGGCCGACCCCGCCGCGGTCGAGGTGGACGTGACCGTGGACCCCCAGCGCAACCTCGTCTCGGCGGTGGCGACCGGCGCCACCGAGCTGCGAACCAAGGACCGCGCCGAGGCTCTCGGGCCCGAGCAGGCCCGCCGAACGGCGGCCGCCAGCCTCGGAGCACCGCCCGAGGAGGTGCGCGAGCTGGCCGCGACCGCCCAGTACCGCGTGCTCGGCCACACCCGGCGGCCCTCCGGTCCGGTGCGCCGCTTCGCCCGCGAGCGCACCCGCGTCCGCGTGGTCGACGCCGAGGGTGTGGTTCGGCTGCACAGCGCCGACGCCCGCGTCGACACCATGGCCGCGGGCGTTGCCGACGCGCGGCTGAAGGAGCTGGTGGCGGAGCGCACCTCCTACGGAGACGGCGGTTCCCGCGCCCCGGCCGTGTGGCTGCTGCTTGGGCCCAAGCTGGTGGACCTCTCCGGTGTGCTGGACCCCGGCCACCTGCTCGCTCTGGCCGCGACCGAGACCGGCGGACGCATGCCCGGCGAGGAACTGGTCGCGATCATGGAGGAGCGGCGGTGAGCGCGCCGACGCCCGGCGGGGCCGTATCGGGCCGCTTCGCCCCGGTCGAGCGCTACGCGGAGCTCGCCGCACTCGACGACGCCGACCTGGGTGCCCGCCTGCTCGCGGCCGCGCCCACGCACGAGGGGCGCGGCCCCGGCCGACTGCGCGCATGGGCGCGCACCGCCATCGCGGTCGGCGCCGAGACCGCGGACGCCGAGACCGACGGTGCCGACGCCCTGTGCGGCGCCGAACCCCGCGTTACCGAGTGCACCGGTGGGCTCCGCCGCGACGAGGTGCTGCTCGCCGAGTACCGGCGGCGGGCACGCGGCGGCGTGATCGTGCTCTACACCGACGCACTCGACTACGCCCACGGCGTCGCCGAGGCCGCGGGCTGGGCGGCGGACTTCCCGCGAGAGGCCGTCCGCGCGGCGGCCCTGCACCACGAGCGCGCGCACCGGCTGCTGCACGGCCCCCGCGGCCGCGAGCTGCGCCGCCGGCTCGGCCACTCGGCGGCCGCGTGGGGGCGCCTGCGCATCCGCGGGCACGTGGTCGGCGCGGACGAGATCGCCGCGCACGCCTACGCCCACCGGCGCGGCGGTATGCGGCGCAGCCCACTGCTGCTCACCGCGGCCGTCGCCGCGACCCTCGCCCACGCCGGACCGCCGGTCCCGCCGGCCACGGCACCCGTACTCTCCCCCGGAGGTCCAGCATGACCGCGTTCGCGATTCTCGCGGTGATGGCGGTGGGCGTGGGGCTCATGCTCACGCGCCGCCTGCCGACCGCCTTCGCCCTCGTCCTGCTGTCCGTGGCCATCGCCCTCATCGCGGGCGCGCCGCTGATGGGCGACGAAGGCAGCGTCGCCGGCACCGTCCTGCAGGAGGGCGCACCGATGCTGGCGTCCACCATGGTCGCCATCCTGCTCGGCTGCTGGCTGGGAACGCTGATGTCGGAGACCGGCATCGCCTCCACGCTCGTCCGCAAGATCGTGGAGTTCGGCGGCGAGCGGCCGTCGGTGGTGGCGGTCGGCGTGTTCGTCGTGGCGATCATGTGCGGCAGCATCACCGGTTCCGCTCCGGCGGCGATGCTCGCCGGCGTGGTGGGCATTCCCGCGATGATCGCCGTGGGCGTGCCGCCGACCGTGGCGGCGGGAACGGTGCTGGTGGGCATCGCGGCGGGGCTTCCCCTGGAGCTGATCAACTGGCAGTTCCTGTCCGACGCCATCGGGGTCCCCGTCTCGACGGTGCAGCACTTCCAGCTGCGCATGTTCCCGATCGCGGTGGCGGGCGGTTTGGCCTACATCCTGATCGAGATGCGCCGCCGCGGCGCCCGCCACACCTGGGCGGTGCGCGTCCCCGCGGGCGGCGGGGGAGATGCGGGCTCCGGCGGTGCGAGCGGCTCGGAGTCCGGCGGCGGGGAGCGCCCCGGCGTCCTCGCCCGCGCGGCCCGCCGCCGCGAACGCCGAGGCGACGCCCCCTGGTACGCGCTGCTCACCCCCGTCGTGCCGATCGCGCTCGCCCTGGGCCTGGAGGTCCCCATTGTCCCGGCGCTGCTGACCGGGCTGCTTTTCGCGCTGGTCACCGCGGTGCGCTGGCGGGAGATGGCATCGACGGCGCTGCGTACGCTCTACCGCTCCTTCGACGTGGCGGCGCCACCGATCGTGCTGTTCATCGCGATCGGCATGCTGCTCGCGGCGGTCAACCTGCCCGGCGCAGTCGAGGCCCTCAGCCCGGTGGTCACCGCGATTAGCCCGAGCGGGCCGCTGCTGTTCGTCGCCGTGTTCGCGGTGCTGGTGCCGCTGTGCCTCTACCGCGGCCCGATGAACATCTTCGGCCTGGGCGCCGGTGTGGCGGGCGTGCTG
Source organism: Streptomonospora wellingtoniae (assembly GCF_031845375.1). NCBI lineage: Bacteria > Bacillati > Actinomycetota > Actinomycetes > Streptosporangiales > Nocardiopsidaceae > Streptomonospora > Streptomonospora wellingtoniae. The sequence continues at coordinate 164,789 of NZ_JAVREK010000005.1, read as the reverse complement.
ATCTCCGGCGGCATCTACCCGCCGCCGGCGGTCCTGGGCCTGATGGCGTCCTACGGCCAGGTCCTCGGCGTCTCCGACCCGACCAGCACCCAGACCGTCTGGAGCGCACAGTACGCCGGGGTCCGCCCGGAGCGCTCCATGCTCTCGACCATCCCCTATACCTGGGCGGTCGCCGTCGCGGGCCTGGTCCTGACCGTGTGGCTGTACCTGCTCTGAGCCGACCGGCGGCCGCCGCCCCGGCGCGGCGGCCGCCGCCCGGACCGCGAACCCCGCCGAGCTCGTATCCATCGTGAAGGAAAGCGATCTCCGTTCGCGACGGCTACAAGCTCGGCGGTGGTATGCCGACGTCAGCCGCGCCGCCGCGCCGCGGACCCGTGCCGGTACCGGGCCAGCGCGGCGCCCGCGATGACGATCAGGGCGCCGAGAGGCTCGTTCCAGGCCAGCCGCTCGCCCATCAGCAGCACGCCCGCGCCGATGGCGACGACCGGGGCCACGTAGGTCACCGTGGAGGCCACCGTCGCCCCCGCCTCGCGGATGACCCCGTACTGCAGCACGAACGCGACGCCGGTGCCCAGTGCGCCCAGGCACGCCACGGCGCCCGCGGCATGCAGCGGCAGCTGCGCGGGAGCGTCGGTGAACAGCAGCGCGGCGATCGCGATCTGCACCGAGCCCGTGAGCAACTGCGCCGTGACCAGCTCCAGCGACGAGTATCCGCTGCCCGCCACGAAGCGCCGCAGGTAGGGGGTGCCGATCCCGTATCCGACCGTGGCGCCGACCGCCATCAGCATGCCGGCGGCGCTCGCTCCGGCGAGTCCCGTCCACACGCCGAACACGACGAGGACTCCCGCGAAGCCGACGGCCAGCCCGGCCAGTCGCACCCGTGTCGGGCGCTCGTCGGGGAGCAGCAGCAGCGAGAACAGGAGCACGAAGAGCGGCGTCGCGGCGTTGCAGATGCCGTTCACCGCCGAAGGGATGAGCTGGCCGGCGTAGCCGAAGAGGGTGAACGGCACGAGGTTGATGATCAGGGCGGTCACCGAGAGGTGGAACCAGATCCGTCCGCCGCGCGGCAGGCGGCCGCCGCTGAGCAGTACGACGCCGGCCAGCGGGATCAGGCCGGCGACCATGCGGCCGAGCGTGATCTGGATGGGCGCCAGGTACTGGCCGGCGATGCCGATGAACATGAAGCTGGTACCCCAGACCAGCGCGAGCAGCAGGAACTTCGCCCGCCAGCCGAGCGCGGGCCGCCCCGGCGCATCCCCGATGGCGGAGGGCGGGGCGGTGCGGCCGCCAGGTGGTTCGCCGGCCGCTTCGGCGGTACCGCGCCGGTCGGGATGCAGGCTCATGGCTCAAGGGATATCGCCGACGCACGGTTAGGTCTACTTGATTCTGCTAAAGGCCAGAGTTAGCGAATCTTACCTTGGTGGTCGGTGGCGGCGGCTGTGTGGAGGGAGCGCGCGCCCGGTCGGCCGCGGCGGCTGTCCAGGCGCGCTGAACCGGGCAGACAGGAGTCGGAGGCATCCCGGCCGGTGCGCGACGGCCGGTGCCCGCACTCCCGCCCCGGCACCCGCCCGCCCCGGGCTGTGGTGAGGATCTCCCGGCACCCGCCCGCCCGCGGGCACCGGACGTAGGGCACCGCGCGCCCCGGGGTGGTCCTGGCACCCCCGCGCGCGGAGGGGCGGGGCCCTGCGGACAAAGGGGTCCGCGCACACCGGACGCGGCGGGGGCGTTCGGACAGAATCGGCACTGCCGGGGAGGACGACGACGAAAGGGGAGGCGGGACCATGGTGCGCACGGCAGCGGGCGGCGGGGCGCCGAGGGCGAGCGGTGGGGACGCCGGACCGGGTGCGCGTGCGCCCCGGCCGGTCCGGGCGGCGGCCGCGGTATGGGCGGGTGCGGTCGCCGCGGGTGCGACCGAGGCCGCCGTCTTCGTCGCGGGCGCGGCGGCGGACGGAGCGCCGTGGCCGGACCTGCTGCCGGGTCTGGCCGTGCGCGCAGCCGTCTACGCCGCCGTGCTGGCGGTGGTGGCGGAGTTCCACCGGGGACGGCGCTGGGCCCGGACGGCACTCGCGCTCGGCCTGGGGATCGCGGGCACCCTCAGTCTCGTCTACGAGCCGCTCTCCTGGGCGCTCGCCGGCGGAGCGGCGGAAGGGCTCCCGCCGCCGACCCCGGAGTTCACCGCGGTGGTCGTGCTCCGCACCCTGCACATCGCCGCGGTGCCGGTCGCGCTGGTGCTGATGTACCGCCCCGCGGCCACCGCCTACCTGCGCGGCCGGGGCTGGGCGCCGCGGTCCGCAACGGGCGGGGCCTCCGCTCAGTCCCCGTAGCCCGAGTGCACCAGCCGGGGCTGGCCGTCCTCGCCCTCCTCGACCCGGTAGCCGTCGTTCGCGGCGGTCGCCAGGATCTCGTGGCGGTACTTGCGGACGGTCCGCGCGCTCACACCCAGGTATCCCGCGATCTCGTCCTCGGTGATGTCGGGGACCGTCTCCATGAGGTTGCGGACCTGCTGCTTGCGCTCCTGGGCGCTGGGGCGGGAGAGGGGGCTGGTGCTGCGCCGCGGCGCGGACTCGCGGGAGGGCTCCTCGTACGGCGGCGCGGGCCCGGTCCCGTCCGCGGGCTCCGGCTGCCGCTCGGGCTCGGCCGCGGGCTCGGGCGTGAAGCGCAGTCCGGCGGGTCCGTCGCCGCCGGGCGCCGCGGGGGCATCGGCCGCCGGTGCCCGGCCGCCCTCCTCCGGCTGCTCGGACCCCGGACCTGCAGAGGAGGCGGTCGGCTGCTGGGCCGCGGTATCCGCTTCGCGACCGTTGTGCGCGGACGCGCGGCCGCCCGGAGCGTCCTCGGGCGCCCCGTCCGGGCCGGCCGACGGTCCGGGAGCAGCCTGGAACACCGGGGTGTAGGCGCGCTCGCTCTGGTCGGCCGCGGCCGCCCGACCCGCGTCGGCGCCGGCGGCGGGTCTGGACGCCGCATCGTCCGCTCCGCCGCCGACCGTGGGCGCGGACGGTGCGGCACCGTTCGCCGAGGCGCCGTTGACGGCCCCGGCCTGCTCAGCAGCGGCCACCGCTCGCCACCGCGCACGGCCCTCGGCCGGCGCCGCCGGCACTCCGGCGGGCTCGCCCAGCAGCGCCCGGGCCTCCTCGGCGGTCATCGCAACCCGCGAGGCCGTCATGGCGCGGATGATCCGGAAGGCGGTAGGCAGGTCGTAGCCGTTGTCCAGCATCCACTTCAGGTGGCGCGGGGTGGCGCGCCGCCAGCGGCGCGCGTACTGCTCGCGCAGCATCGCGTAGGCGAGCTGGCGCTGCTGCTCGCGCTCCAGGGCGTCGGGGTAGGAGGTGATGCCCGACCCGAGCATGAGGCGGGCGACCTTGAGTGTGGAGAGGGGATGGGCGATCCAGCGCCCGGCGGGGATGCGGTCGGCGGCCTTGCCGTGGGCGAGCCCGGCCAGGTGGCGCACCCAGGCGGCAACGCCCTCGGCGATGAGGATGATGACCACCGGCGGCCCGGCGTGGCCCAGGTAGGAGGAGGTGGTCCCCTCGCCCTGGGAGACGTTGAGCACGATGGTGATCGCCGACAGCCCGTAGGCCGACCAGCGGTTCAGCGGGTGGCGGCGGCCCTGCCACTCCATGACCAGGTCCATCGCCAGGAAGTAGACGATGACGGCGTCGATGCCCAGCGGGAACAGGAACCGCAGGTCGCCGCCGTTGATCGCGGTGAGCTGGGTGTCCTCCAGCCAGGTCGCCGACTCGTACAGCGCGGCGTAGCTCATCGTGAAGGCGACGGTGATGAGCAGCAGCGCGGCGGTGGCGATGAGGGCGGTGGCCACGAGGTAGCCGGTGTGCAGGCCGGAATAGGCGTCGGTGCGGGGGCCGCGCCGCGCGAGCAGGGCGCGCAGGCCGGAGATCGCGACGACCACCAGCACCAGCGCGGCCGCGGCGATCGCCCACCACGGCACGTGGGATATCCACGCAGGCATCAGGTCTCAACTCCCGAATCAGGGCACACAGCACTGAACCCACGCGAGTCTGGCAGAGTCGCATCTCGTTCACGTGACCGTGCGGCCACAGCGGGCTGTCCGCGCTGTGCGCGCGATGTGCGTCGGGGCGGCCGGTTCCGGCGCCGTCCCCGGTGGTCGGCGGTGCGTGCGGCGGGTGCTGCCTGCGGCTCCGCCCGGATTGCCGGCGAGGGGGAGCGGAAGGCGCCCCGCGGTCCGACCGGACGGGCCGCAGCCCAATGCTTCCGGGGCGCGTCCGCCGGTTTCCGCGACAGCATAGCCAGCCCGCCCCGGTGCGTCCTGCGGCGGGGCGCACCCGCGGCATCGGCGCCGGTCCCGGACCGGCGCCGATCAGGCCCGCGGCGGTCGCGCCGCGTGTGAGCGGTGCGTGCGGGTTCGGCGGCGGGCACGCGGGGCCGGGTCCGGCCATGATGCGCCGGTTAGTGCGGCTTCATGCGGCGGTGCCGCCCTATTAGGCTGGCTTACATGCTCAGCGTCGACCGCCTACGCATCCTGCATGCGATCGCGGCGAACGGTTCCCTCAACGGCGCCGCCGAGGCCCTGCACGTCACCAGTTCGGCGGTCTCCCAGCAGCTGTCGAAGCTGGAGCGCGAGGTCGGCCAGTCGCTGGTGGAGCGCAGCGGGCGCGGTGTGCGGCTCACCGAGGCGGCCCAGATCCTCGTCGAGCACACCGGGCAGATCCTCTCGCTGGTGCAGCAGGCCGAGGCGGCGGTGGAGTCCCACCGCGGCGAGATCAGCGGGGCGCTGGAGGTCTCCTCGTTCGCCTCGGGCGCGCGCGGCCTGGTCACGCCGGCCCTGGGCGCGCTGGGCCAGGAGCACCCGGACCTGCGTGTGCACCTGAGCGAGCTCGAACCGGACGACAGCATCCCCGCGGTGGTCCGCGGCGACTCCGACCTCGCGCTGGCCGTCGACTGGGACGGCTCGCCCATCGCCCTCCCCAAGACGCTGGTCAAGACCCCGATCATGGTGGACACGGCTGACGTCGCGCTGCCGGTGAACCACCCTCTGGCCCACCGCGAGCTGCTGGAGCTGGACGAGGTCGTCGGCGAGCCGTGGATCAGCTGGGGCAAGGGCTCCATCTGCCACGACTGGCTGGACGGCACGCTGCGCGCCCGCGGCATCGAGCCCACCATCGCCCACAGTGTCGAGGAGCACCAGACCAAGCTGGCCATGATCGCCTGCGGCCTGGGGGCCGCGGTGATGCCGAGGCTCGGCCTGGGTCCGGTTCCCGAAGGCGTGCGGCTGGTGCCCGTGCAGCCTGCGCTGGTCCGCCAGGTGTTCGCGTTCTGGCGCAAGGACGCCGCCCGGCGCCCCGCCATCACCGCCGCCGTCCGTACCCTGCGCGAGGTCGCCGCCGCCCGCGGCTGACAACTCTCGTTTGCGATGGCTACAAGGTCGACGGTGATGGGCCGGGAGCGGCAGCGGGCCGCCCGGTCGCCCGACGGTCTCGGAGGCCCCTGCGCCGCGGGACCGCGCCCGCTCCGGCCGCTTGGCGCCGCCCCGCCTGAACACGCGCGCGGCGGAGGTGCTGGAATGTCCGCCATGAGAACTCTGGCCAAGGCCGCCGCGTTCGCGGGACGCTGGTTCGGCCTGCTCATCCTTGCGAGCGCGCTGTTGGGCCTGCTCGTACCGGACCAGGCAGCCCGGCTCACCCCGTGGATCAGTGCGCTGCTCGGGATCATCATGTTCGGCATGGGCCTCACGCTGCGGCTCGCCGACTTCAAGGTCGTGTTCACCCGGCCGCAGGCGGTCGCCCTCGGCCTCGTCGCGCAGTTCACCGTGATGCCGGTGGTCGGCTGGGCGCTGGCCGAGCTGCTGCAACTGCCCCCGCTTCTGCTGGTCGGCATGGTGCTCGTCGGTGCCGCGCCCGGGGGCACGGCCTCCAACGTCATCGTCTACCTGGCGCGCGGCGACGTCGCGCTGTCGGTGGCAATGACGTCGGTCTCGACCCTGCTGGCCCCGTTCCTCACCCCCTTGCTGGTGCTGTGGCTGGCGGGTTCGACGCTGCCCGTCGACGCCGGAGCCCTGCTCGTCTCGATTCTGCAGGTGGTCCTCGTGCCCGTGGTGCTGGGCATCGTGGTGCGTGCGCTGTTCGCCCGGGCGGTGAGCAGGGTGCTGCCGGTGCTGCCGCTGGTCTCGGTGGTGGGGATCATGGTCGTGGTGTTCGCGGTGGTGGGCGCCAATGCCCAGACGCTGCTGTCCACCGGCGCCCTCGTCGTCCTCGCGGTGATCCTGCACAACCTGATCGGGCTGGCCCTGGGTTACGGGGCGGGCAAGGCGGTGCGCCTGCCCGAGTCGTCGCGGCGCGCCGCCTCGATCGAGGTCGGCATGCAGAACTCCGGTCTCTCCGCCGCCCTGGCCACTGCGCACTTCGAACCCCTGGCGGCCCTGCCGGCGGCGCTGTTCTCCGTCTGGCACAACATCTCCGGCGCCATGCTCGCCTCCTTCTGGGCCCGCCGAAAAGCGGGCACCGGCGGCCGCTAGCCGCGTGCTGCGCGCGCGGCGCCGCGCGCGCAGCACGCACCCGTCCGCGCGGCCGCGCCGGCGACGCGGTGTGAGTAGCATTCGCTGGTGTGCCGCCGGACGAGCCCGGCGGCGAGCGGTCGCCCCCCGGAGGCAGCAGCATGGTCCAGACCCCGTCGGCTTCCCCCTACCTGTGGGCGCTGCGCATCGCCGCCCTCGTGCAGATGGCGCTGATCGCGCTGGAGTTCGCCACGGCTGGGCAACTGGTGCTGGAGGAGGTGTCCGCCCTCGGGCTGCACGCCGGCACGGCCCTCGCGGTGCACGCCGCCGGAGGCGTGCAGCTGCTGGCCTCCGCACTCCTCGTCCGCCCGGGCGGCGGGCCCGTCTGGCCGGCGGTACTCAGCGCGCTCGCCTTCGGTACGGGGTTCGCGCAGGCCTATTTCGGCAGCCACATGATGTTGGGACTGCACGTCCCGACGGCGCTGCTGCTGGTCGTCCTGGTGATGGCGGTCGCGGTCGCCGCGTGGCTGCCCTCGCTGCGGCGCGCCGGAAACTGAGGTTCGCCCGCGAATTCTCGCGTGTGGCGCTGTTCTCGTGAATTCCTGACCGATCGGTCGCCAAAAGTGCCGCCGCGGCCGGACGGGCGTGTTTCCCGAGGGGCGGCCGGGAAGCGTGGCGAAGGTCTTCTCGTCCGTGAAGGCCGGGCCGCCCGGCGGGCCGCCGGAAATGGCAGGCGCGGGCGGCACCATGCCGTCCGCGGTCGGGCCCGGCCGCGGGATGCGCAGGAGGCGAGCCGCGGCCGCCGCGCGCGACCGGTGCGGGAGCGCGGGGGGCCGCGCCGCATCCCGCTGTTTCCGCGACGTCCTCCCAAAGTGCGCGAGGCATTCCGCGGACAGATATGTTTTAATGTGCTTCCGCGGTCGGTCCGACCGTCACCCGGTGTCGCTCTCCGGTGGAATGCGACAACCTGCATCCGGCGAGCCAGCGCATTATTTGTGCAATACCGGATTCACGCAGAGACCGCCGGACGGGCGGCTCTGTCGGCATTCCCGGAGCGTGTCCACGCAGCGTAACCACCGAAGTGCCGTCGCTTCAGCATGGAATCGATTGTGCACTCTGAGTGAGTCGGCTGCGGAAAACCCGCAACGGTGATGCGGAGTATCCCGATGACGTCGGACGTCCGCCGCCCCAAGGATTGAGAACGGCAGATCGCTTATCGAAGAGAGGGCATCGCCGTTGTGTCGGAACGGGCGCCAGACGTCGTGGCAGAAGAATTCCCACGATTCTCAGAATTCCATGCCGGGCCGCATCCGCTGCTGCGGGTCAACCTCACCGAGGCCGCTGACCTGTGGTCCCGGCGGGGCCGCGACGACAGCGGGCTCGTGGCGGAGCTCGACCGGCTCCACCGGGAGCAGGCGGCCGCGGCACCGCGGCTGAGCGACCTGCTGTACGACATCGCCGGCAGCGCGGACCGTGCTCAGCGCCAGGCGGTGGTGCTCCCGCTGCGCCGGGCCGTCCACAACGGGCGGATGCCCAAGGGCACCGTCGACACCTCGGTCTTCGCCGGAGCCGCGGGCGCCGACGCGGTACGGGAGTGGCTGGACCGCCAGGAGCGGATCGAGAAGCTGCGCCGCGAGCTGCACGCCGGCTACGAGGCGACGCTCGACGAGGAGCGCCGGGGCCTGGCCGCGGTCCTGCACGACGGCTTCCTCGGCCGCTCGCTCGCCGTCTCCAGCCCGCTCCTGCCCGGGGTCGCCGAACGCTACCGGACGGGCGGGTGGGCCCAGCCCGGCAAGAAGACGCGCAAGGCCGAGGCGAGCCTGCTGCGCTACGCCATGCGGGCGGCCGCCAAGACCAGCCCCTACAGCCAGTACACAGCCGTCGGCTTCCTCACCCCGGAGGCCGAGCCCGCCTCCGTGCTCCGGATCGCCTCGGCCGTGCAGACCAACCAGGCGTTCCTGCGGCGCGTCGAGGCAGGCATCGCGCGGCTGCCCTCCGCCCGCGACCGGCTGATACTGCACCCTTCCGCGGGCCTGCGCCACGTCGACGGTCAGCTGGTGGCCGTCGGCGACCGCGACCAGCTCGGCGAGGAGGCCGCCGCCGTCGCCGAGCGCTACGGCGAGGCCCAGGTCACCACTCCCGCCAAGCCCGCCGTCATGGCGCTGCTGGGCTGGCTGGAGAAGCGCCCGGACGCGAGCGCCACGTTCGCCGAGCTGGCCGCGGTCATCGAGCAGGCGGTCCCCGGCGCCGACGCCGCCGCGGCGGCATCGTTCATCGAACGCCTGCGCGGCGGCGGCGTGCTCGCCGCGGCGCCGCTGGTGGACGAGCACGCGCCGGACCCGCTGGAACGCCTGTGCGCCTGGCTGGAGGGATGCGACCCGGACGTCCCCGGCGGCGCGACCGCCGCAGACGTGCGCGACCGCCTCGACCGGATCGTGCGCGCCCAGCGCGACTTCGGCACCGCCGAACCGGACCGGCGCGTCGCCCTGCTCCGCTCCTCCCGCGCCGACAGCGAGGCCGCGCTCGCCCTGCTCGGGGACGACGTCGCCCGGCGCGCCGCGCCCGAACCGCTCTGGTTCGAGGACTGCCGGCTGGCCGACCCCGTCACCGAGGGCGCCGCCGACTTCTCCGCCGTCCTGCGGGAATGCCGCGACCTCATGGGCATCCTGGAGATCTTCGACGAGCAGCACGTCTTCAGCCGGGTGCTCAGCAAGCGCTTCACAGCCCAGTACGGCCCCGGCGGCGAGTGCCCCGACCTCGACGCCCTGGGCGAGCTGTACCTGCCCGCCTATGGCGACGCGCTGCAGATCACCGAAGGCTTCGAGCACGAGCTGATCGAGACCGACCCCGTCATCGGCGAGCTGGTCGCCCTGCGCCGCTCCGTGCTCGGCCCCCTGGTCGCCGAACTGCGTGCGGCCTCCTCCGCCGGCACCGACGCGCCCGTGGAGATCGCGCCGGAGGTGCTGGAGCGGGTGCGCCGCGAGGTCCCCGCGTGGGTGCGCGACTACCCGTCGTCCTACAGCGTCTTCCTGCAGCCCTTGGGCGGGCGCCCGGCCACCGGCGCGGTGCTGAACAAGATCTACAACGGCTGGGGCAACTACCTCTCCCGCTTCCTCACCCACGCCCCCGCTGAGATCGCCGACGCGGTGCGGGCCAACATCCGCGCCCACTACCCCGACGCCGACACGGTCGCCGAACTGCGCCCCGTCCAGGGCTTCAACGCCAACGTGCACCCGCTGCTCGCCGAGACCGAACTGGACTTCGACCGCCGCGGCGGCGCCGACCGCATCGCGCTGGAGCGGCTGAGCATCCGCCACGACCCGCGCAGCGACCGCGTCCAACTGTGGGACGCCGCCACGGGACGCCGCGTGCACCCGCTGTACCTGGGTTTCCTCATCCCCTACTACCTGCCGTCGCGGCTGGTCCCCCTCACCGCCATCGCGGGCAGCGGTTCGGTGATGTTCGAACCCCAGGTCAGCGCCGATCGCGCCGCGGCCGGCGCCCGCGGCGGCGTCCGCCACTACCCCCGCGTCGCCTGCGGCGGCCTGACCCTGGCGCGCGCCCGCTGGCACGTGCCCGCCGCGTCGATTCCGCGGTCGCGGCCCGACGAGGGGTCGGCCGACTACTTCGTGCGCCTGAACGAGTGGCGCGCCGCGGCGGGCCTGCCCGACGAGGTGTTCCTGCATCCGCCCGCGCCCGAGCTCGACCCGGGCAAGGTCAACGACTACTTCAACTCCTACCTGGGCAACCGCAAGCCCCAGTACGTGGCCATGCTCAGCCGCCTGCACGTGCGCCACCTGGAGCGGCTCCTCGTGGAGCAGCCCGGTGCCGAGATCGTCTTCGAGGAGGCGCTGCCCGCCCCCTCCCAGGCGCTGCCGGTCGCTCGGGGACGCCACACCGCCGAGCTCGTCGCCGAGTTCTACCGTCCCGCCCGCCCCCCTCGGAAGGACTCCCACTGATGCCGCTGTCCCGCGCCAGCCTGGCGATCGCCTACCACGCACCCGCCAAGCGCGGCTTCGTGCGCGCGGTGCTGCTTCCGGCCGCGCGCCGCGTCCGCGCGGAGGAGGGGGTCAGCCACGTGCACCTGGCCCGGCACTGGCGCTTCGGTCCGCACATCCAGCTCGTCGCGACCGGGCCGGACCACGCGCGGCTGATGGAGGCGCTGGCCGCCGAGCGGCCGCGGCTGGAGTCCGGCCTCGCCGGGCACCCCTCCACCTACCGGCTGGACCACGAGCACTACCTGGCGCTGTCGGCGCACCTGGGCGAGACCGAGCTGGTTCCCCCGCCCTATGAGCCGATCTGGCCCGACAACACCGTCCAGCTGTTCGACGAGCCGCTCGCGCCCGGGCTGATCGAGCATCCCGACGCGCTCGATCTGCGCGACGCCTTCTGCGATGCGCTGCTGGAACCGCTGGCGAGCGTGCTGGAGCGCGAGGCTGAGGACCCCACACAGCGGCTGGTGGGCGCCAGCGAGCTGATGGTGCTGCTGGCCGCCACCTACCCCGACGCCGGGCTCTCCCACGGCTACCTCTCCTACAAGTCGCACCTCGACGACTACATGCAGGACTACGACCGCGACGGTTCCACCCGCGCCGACTTCGCCAACCGCTACGAGCGGGTCGCGCCCGCTTTCGAGAACCTGATCGCCGGCCTGGTCGCCGCGCCGACCCGGCCCTGCGCCTACAGCGGCGGCGACCCGGCGCTGGCGGGCTGGTCGCGGCGGCTGTCGCAGCTGTGGGAACGGGCCCTGGAGCTGGCCGCGACCAAGGCGATCGACCCGCTGCTGCACGAGGGCTACACCCGGCGTGCCACTGAGATGAACGACCACCTGCGGCGCAAGTGGGAGGTGGGCGACGACCGCGAGTACAGCGAGTTCCACGCGGCGCTGCGCCGGTACACCTACGACGACCCCGCCGCGGGCCGCGACTTCGCCTCCTACCGCTTCATGGTCAACCTGCTCTACACCCAGTTGCTGGTCGCCGACGTCTCGCCGGCGGAGCGGCTGTTCCTCTGCCACGCCGTGAGCGAGGCGGTGCAGTCCACCACCGGCGTCTCCTGGCGCGACGTGCTCAAGCCCGACGGGTTCGGCGGCACCGGGCAGGACGCCTCCGCCGCAACCGAGGCGGTGGCCGAATGAGCGCCGGAGGCAGCGCCACCACCCGGCTGCGCCCGGCCGTGCACGTCGCGCCGGTCGGCGGCGGCCTGCTGTTCGTGGGCTGGCAGAAGAGCCTGGTCGTCCAGGGATCGGAGTCGCTGGGCCTGCTGTGGGAGGCGCTGTTCCCGCACCTGCACCGCGGCGTGGACGTGGAGAGCCTGATCGCCGCGCTGCCGCAGAACGCCCGGCCGACCGCGCGCAAGCTGCTCGACGAGCTGGAGGGCAACGGCTTCCTGCTCGACGAGGGCGCCGACGCGCCCGACGACCGGAGCCTGCCGGAGCACCCCCACCACCGGCGCACCCTGGAGTTCCTCGACTCGGCGGCCGCCGACCCCGTCGGGGCGCTCGCCCGCCTGGGCACCGGAACCGTGTGCGTCTCCGGCGGCGGACCGGTCGCGCTGGCCGCCGCCCGCGAGCTGCTGCGGCTGGGCGCGGGCCGGGTCGTCCTCGCCGGCGGGAAGGCAGACGCCGAGCTGACCGCCGCGGCCGAGGAGTACGGCGCCGAGGTCGTCCACGACACCGGCGAGGAGCCGGCCGTGCGCATCCGCGTGGGCGTCCCCGAAGCCGGATCGGACGACGCGTGGTCGGGCGTGCCCGAGGCGGGCGTGGCCGAGCTGGGATCGTGTGCAGCCGTCAGCCCGCTGCGGACCCGCGCCGACGACCCCGGACTGGGCGTCCTGCTGCGCCGGCTCGCCGCGCGCGGCACCCCGACCGCTCCCGCCCCGCTGCCCGAGGTCGCCGCGCGGCTGGCCGGCGGGCTCGCCGCCCTGCAAGCCTTCTACCACCTCACCGGGGTCTCCACCGAGTACGACGGGATGGCCTATGTGGTCGGCGCCGAACGGCTCCAGGTGACCACTCACCCGTTGTGGCGGTCCGGCGGCCACCGCGCCGAACCGCTCGCGGACACTCCGCCCGCCCCGGCCGAGCCCGACCGCCTCAACGACCTGTGCGACGACCGCACCGGGGTCTGCGCCCCCGCTCTGCCCGGTGATCTCGCGCAGACCCCCTTCGCGCTGGCCGAGGCCGCCGGCCCCGGCACGGTGCCGCCGGCGCTCGGCTGGGCCCACACTGGTTCGACGGCCCGCTACCGCGCCGTCCTGGAGTCCGGGCGCCTCCTCGCCGGAGGGGCGCCCGCCCGCCTGTGGCCGGCGGACGCGGCGGGCGCGGGGGCTTCGGCGCGTCCGGCGCCGCACGCCGTCAGCGCGGCCGGCGCCGACACCGCGGGCATGCTCGTGCACGGCCTGCAGCGCCTGCTGGCCCGGTTCGCCGCCGACCCCGGGCAGCGCGGCGCCCGCCTGGTCGAGGAGCGGCCGGCCGGCCCCGTCGAACGCGGTTCCTCGCCGGAGACCGACGCGGCTCTGGACCGGGCCGTCGTCCTCGGGAACACCGGGTTCACCGCCTGCGTCCTGCGGCCCGCCGGCGCACCCGGCCTGCTCGCTCTCGCCGAGGTCGCCGAAGCCGCGACCGGCCGCGTCCTCGCCTACGCCGCCCGCCCCGACAGCGGTTCCGCCGTCGCGGCGGGGCTCGACCACGCGGTGGCCGTGCTCCAGGCCGGCGGCGTACGCGAGAACGTGGGACAGGAGGCCGAGACGCCCCCCTCCGGGGGCGGGGCCCCGCCCGCGCCTCCGTTCGACCCGGCACCGGTGCTCGACGCGCTGTGCCTGCCCGGAGAGGCGCCGCTCGGCGGCCGGTGGCGCGGCGAACCCGCGCTGGACGCGCTCGGCGTCATCGGCTGGCTGGCCGTCGCCCCCGCGCGCGACGACGAGGGGAGCCCGCGATGACCGCCGAAGCCGCCACCGCGCCCCCGACCCTCCGGCTGCTGGGCGAGGGCCTGCTCTACGACGCGCTCTGCGCCCGGCTGGCCGGCTCTTCCGGCGGGGACGGCCCCGGCGGGCCGCTGGACGTGCCCGCCGAGCCCGGCGAGGTCGTGGTGCTGGGCCGCGAGGGCTGGGAGCCCGAGCGCGAGCTGGCGGAGCAGACCGCCGTGCGCTCGCGTGGCGCCCTGCTGCTGCCCGTCCGGGTGATGGGGGACCTGGGCGTCGTGGGCCCGTGGGTGCGCCCGGACCGGCGCGGCTGCCAGGTCTGCGCCGAGCGCCGCCGCCGCCTGTGGCGCAAGCAGGACTTCACCGGCGAACCCCTGGAGGGACCGCTGCCGGCGCTGCCGTTGACCGCCTCGCACCTGGACCACCTCGCCTCCCTGGCCGCCCATGCGCTCGGCACCGGCCTGCTCGGTGAGCACGAGCTGTACGCAGCCCGCGGGGACCTGGTGGGGCAGGTGCACCGCGCCAACCCGCTGCCGGGCTGCCCCGGCTGCTGCGACCTGCCCGACGACTCTTCCGAGTCCGCCCGTCTGGAGCTGAGCAGCCGCCCCCAGCCCGACCCGGCGTCTTTCCGCACCCGCCCCGACGGCCTGCCCGGCAGCGCGCTGCGCGAGAGTCTGCACGACTGGCGCTACGGCCCGGTCGGCCACGTCTTCCGCGCCGACAACTCCGCCGGCGCATTGGTCAGCGCCGAGTTGGCGCTCACCGGCGGCGAGTCCGGCGAAGGCGGGTACGGCCGCGCCGCCACCTACCCCGCAGCCGAGTCGGTCGCCCTCTACGAGGCCGCCGAACGCCTGGCCTCGGCCACGCCGCACGGCAAGCGCACCGTCGTGCACGGCAGCCGGAACGAGCTCCCCGACGCCGTTGACCTGCGCGAGCTGGGGCTGCACGACCCCGCGTACTACGACCACCCGCTCTTCCGGTTCCAGCCCTACGACCCCGACACGGCCACCGAGTGGGTGTGGGGCTGGCGGACGGGCGCTCAGCGCCCCGTCCTGGTGCCCGAGCACGTCGCCTACTGGCACGTCGACCGGTGGCGGCGGAGCGCCCGCGGCGCCCGCTTCCTCTACGAGAGCTCCAACGGCGCCGCGATCGGGAGCAACATCGAGGAGGCGGTCCTCTACGGGCTGCTGGAGGTCGTCGAGCGCGACTCCTTCCTGCTGTGCTGGTACACCCGCCGCCCCGCCCGCCGGCTGGAGGCCGACGACGAGGTGCCGCAGCTGCGCGGCATGCGCGCGACCCTGCGCAGCCTCGGCTACCGGCTGCACCTCTTCGACATCGCCAGCGAGATCGGCATCCCCGCGGTGCTGAGCGTCGTGGTGCGCGACGACGACGCCGGACCGGTGGCCTTCTTCGCCGCCGGCGCCCACTGCGACCCGCGCCGCGCGGCCGCCGCGGCCGCCAGCGAGGCCGTGACCAACGCCGTCGTGCGCGTGCGCACCCCCGCCGAAGAGCGCGCCGAGTTCGAGGACGGCGCCCGCGCATTGCTGGAGGACCCCACCCGCACCCAGACGCTGCGCGAGCACACCGTCCTCTACAACCTGCCCGAGACCCGCCCGTGGTGGTCGTTCCTGGACACCGGGGCCCCCGGCGCCACGCTGGCGGAGGCCTACGGCGACTGGCGCGCCCGCTGGCAGCGCGACGACCTCACCGACGTCCTGCGCGAGGTGCTGCGGGCCTGCGGCGCCGCCGGGCTGGACCCGATCGTCGTCGACCAGACCGACCGGTGCACCCCGCGGGCCCCCACCACGGTCAAGGTCCTCGTCCCTCAGACGCTGCCGATGACCTTCGGGCACGTGCACCGCCGCACCGAGGGCCTGCGCCGCCTCACCGACGTGCCCGTCGCGCTGGGCTACCGCACGCCCGAAGACCCCGCCCCCGACCTTGCGGCGCTCCCGCCGCACCCGTTCCCCTGAGGAGGCCGGCCATGACCCTACCGACCGGCCACCCCGCGCCGGCCCCCGGCACCGGCCGCGGCTGGGACGACGAGCGGCTGCTCGCCTTCGCCGAGCGACAGGCCCGACCCATGCGGCTGGGCATCGACACCGATGGAGACGACCGCGCGCCGGTACCGGTGCGCCCGCCCGGCGGCGCGGTGGCCGACGTCGCGCTGCCCGGCGGTCTGCACCGGGACATCGGCGCCGCCCCCTACCCCCGCGGCCGCGCCCCGGACGGCCTGCCGACGCACCGCCGCGTGTTCGGGGTGCTGGCCGCGAGCGGTGTGCAGCGCTTCGAGGTGCGCAGCGCCGTCAACCCGCACCGCGGCTACCCGGCCGCGCACTGCTTCTTCGCCGCGCAGACCTTCCTGCTGAGCGGCGGGGCGGCCTGGCACTTCGACACGGCCGGGCACCGGCTGCGCGGGGTCGGCGACGCCGCGGCCGGTCCCGCCCGGGCGCCGGCGCCCGAGTCGATCGACGCCGCCGGGGGAGCCGTGCTGGCCGTGCTGTGCCATCCCCGCAGCATCCCCTCCCGCTACCGCGAGCTGCGCTGGGCGCTGGCGCTGTGCGAGGCCGGGCACCTCGCCGAGCTGCTGGTGCAGCTGGCCCGCGCCTACGGGCTGGCGGTCCGGGTGTGCCGGGACTTCCCCGACCGCGCCGTGCTCGCGGCGGCCGGCGGCGGCGCGGAGTGGATGCCCGCCTGCCTGGTCGAGCTCGGCGCCGCGCGTGCCGCCGATGCGCTTCCGGTCGCCGAGGCCGACGCCGAACCCGGCGCAGGGCCCGCACCCGAGGATCCCGCCCTGGCCGTGGACCGCCGCGCCTGGAGCGGCGCCCCGCCGTCCCCGGCCGACCGCACGCGGCCCGCGCCCCGGCCCGGCGCGGGCACCGGGAGGAGCTGGTCCCGGGTCGTCTTCGAGCGGTCCTCCGGGCACGGCAACAAGGGCTTCACCGCAAGTCCCGCCCCACTGGCCGCGGCCGCGCTCGACGACGCGGCCGCGGCGCTGGCCGACGCTCTGGGAGACCAGCCCGGACTCGGCGCGGGCGGGATACGCACGCTGCTGCTGGCCGGACGCGTCGCAGGCCGCGAGCGCGGCCTCTACGAGATCGACCGCGCCGGCTGGACGCACGCGCTGGAGGCCGGTTCCGAACCGGGCCTGGGCGCCGTGCAGCGCGCCTTCAGCTACCCGCTGACGCAGATGTCGCTCACCAGCTGCGCGGCCGCCCTCGTGTTCACCATGGACCAGCGCGCCCAGTTGGCCCGCGGCGGTCCGCGCCGCCTGCGCACCGCCCAACTGGACTTGGGCGCCGCCGCGCAGGCCGCCGGGCTCGCGCTGAGCGCGCACGGCGCCTTCCTGCGGCCCGCGCGCAGCTTCGACCCCGACCTGCTCGCCGCCGACCTGCGGCTGCCCGACGACCAGCTGCCCGGCTACATCGCCCTGGTGGGCGTCAGCCGGTTCACCGACCTGCTCTTGGACGTGCGCCCATGACCGCAGACCAGCAACCCGCCACGCAGCCGGAGTCCCGACCCGACGCGGCGACGTCCGCGACCGCCGAGACTGCTGGAGCCGCCGACGCGCCGCGCCTGTGGCGCGCCGTCCACGCCTACTGCCACCGCGGCAGGTCCGGCACGGACGAGCTGCTCGTCCAGGCGGTGGGTCCCGCGGTGCGCGACCTGCGCCGCCGCGGGCTCGTCCGCAACTGGTTCTTCATCCGCTACTGGCACGGCGGACCGCATGTGCGGGTGCGCCTGGGCGGTCCCGACGGCGCCGCCCTCGACCAGGCGGCGGCCGAGCTGCGCGAACGCCTGGCCGCCCACCTCGCCGACGGCGGCCCCACCGAGGATCTGGACCCGGAGTCGTTCTACGCCGCCTTCGCGCTCAGCCCCGAGGAGATCGCCGAGATGGGCTGGCATGCCGACGGCACCGTCGTCGAGGCCGTCTACGAGCCCGAGGCCGAACGCTACGGCGGCGACGACGCCATCGGGCTCGCCGAGGACCTGTTCGAGGTCTCCAGCTCCCTGGCGCTGGCCGTCATCGCCAACACCCCCGGCGAGCAGGCGCGCATCGGCGTGGCCCTGGACCTGCTGCTGGCCTTCTGCCGGGGACTGTTCGAGCGCACCGCCGACACCGTGCGCTGGCTGCGCGAGTACGCGGTGATGTGGCGCTACCTGGACTCCGTGGTGGCGCGCCGCTCGGCCGGCATGCGCGCCGCCGCCGAGACCACCTTCCTCGCCGAGTCGGAGCGGCTGGTCGCCCGGCGCGACCAGGGCGCCGGCGGGGGCGCCGCCGCGGTCGCGCAGTGGTCCACCGCGGTCGCCCGCACGGCCGCCTGGCTGCGCAGCCGCGAGGAGCGCCTGACCGGCTCGGCCGACGCGATCATGGTCTCCCAGCTGCACATGCTCGCCAACCGCCTCGGACTGAACGCCTCCGACGAGGTCTACCTGGCCTGGCTGGCGTCCCTGACGGTCGCCGCGCCCGGCGAGCGGCCCGACTACTTCGCCGACGGCGCCGACGCGCCCGACCGCGCCTACCACGAGCAGGCCAAGTTCCGCCCCGCCGTCTTCGACGCCCAGCGCCCCTCGCCCGGAGCGCCGCTGGAGCGGCGGCTGGACTTCGCCAGTGGCGACCCGGTGGCGCTTCCCGTGCCCGAGCAGGACGAACTGGCCCGCCCGCTCCACGAGGTGATCAGCGCCCGCCGCAGCCGCCGCACCGGCCTGTCGGGACGGCTCGGCCGGGCCGACCTCGGTGCGCTGCTGGGCTACGGCGCCGGCTACGTCGGCAGCGAGACCGCCGAGGTGGGCGGCCGGCGGGTGGAGCGCGGCGTGCGCGCCCACCCCAGCGCGGGGATGTCCTACCCGGTCGTGGTGCGCGCCGCCGTCTACGACGTCGAAGGGCTGCGCCCGGCCGTCTACGAGTACCTGCCCCTGGAGCACAGCCTGCAGCAGGTCGGCCAGCTGTCCCCGCAGGAGGCGCTGGTGGACAGCTCGCCGTTCTTCCTCGGCGACGACCCGCGCATCGACGTCGCCCACGCGCCCGCCGTGCTGTTCCTGGCCGCCGACATCACCGCCGCGCGCCGCCGCTACGGCCTGCGCGCCCACCGCTTCGCGATGCTCGAAATCGGCCATGTGGCGCAGAACACGGTTCTGGTGGCGGCCGCGCTGGGCCTGCCCGCCGCCCTCGTCGGCGGGTTCTTCGACGACGCCGCGTGCGAGCTGGTGCAGTTCGACGGCTACGACGAGCTTCTGGGCTACATGGTCCCCCTGGGGGCCCGCCCCGACCGAGCGACGCAGCACAACCACACGGAAGGTGCCATGCAATGATCCCGCAGACAGAGCAGGAACCGCGGCCGGCCGCGGAACCGGACGGCGGCGACGCCATCACCGTCGCCGGGGTCTCCAAGTCCTTCGGCCCGGTGCGTGCGCTGCGCGACGTCGACTTCTCAGTGCGCCGCGGCGAGATCTTCGGCCTGCTCGGCCCCAACGGCGCCGGCAAGACCACGCTGGTGGAGATCCTGGAGGGCCACGGTGTGCCCGACCAGGGGTCGGTGCGCGTGCTGGGCCTGGACCCCCGCAAGGCCGGCGCGCGTCTGCGCGACCGGCTGGGCATCGTGCCGCAGCAGGCCAGCTTCGAGCTGTACCTGACCGTGCGCGAGCACCTCTTGGCCTTCGGCGGCTACTACCGCTCCAGCCTCCCGGTGGACGAGCTGATCGACCTGGTCGGGCTGGGCGAGAAGCGCCGCTCGCTGGTGGGGCGGCTCTCGGGAGGCCAGCAGCGGCGGCTGGACCTGGCCCTGGCGCTGGTGGGCGACCCCGACATCATCTTCCTGGACGAGCCCACTACCGGGTTCGACGTCGAGGCCCGCGACCGCGCGTGGCGGGTGGTGGAGGCGCTGCGCGCCGCCGGCAAGACGATCGTGCTGACCACGCACAACATGGACGAGGCGCAGAAGCTCGTCGACCGGGTCGCGGTGCTCTACGACGGCTCGCCGGCGGCCATCGGCACCCCCGCCGAGCTGCTCGCCGACCAGGGCAGCCGGATCGGGTTCCGGGCCGGCGCGATCACGCCCGCGGACCTTCCCGGAGGCCTCGCCCCTCTCGCGCGGTCCGAGGGCGACCGGATCGTGCTGGTGGCCCAGGACGCCGCCGAA
The DNA here is from genome assembly GCF_031845375.1 of Streptomonospora wellingtoniae. Taxonomy (NCBI): domain Bacteria; kingdom Bacillati; phylum Actinomycetota; class Actinomycetes; order Streptosporangiales; family Nocardiopsidaceae; genus Streptomonospora; species Streptomonospora wellingtoniae. The sequence continues at coordinate 145,265 of NZ_JAVREK010000005.1, read as the reverse complement.
GCGCTGCACGAGCTGACCGGCTGGGCGCGCGCGAACGACCACACGCTGCCCGACCTGGACGTCAGCCGCCCCGACATCGAGGACCTCTACCTCTCCATCGTCGGCGCGCAGACCACCCGCCGCGAGACCGCCCCCACCGCCCCGACCGGCGCACACACCACGGAGTAGGACCATGACCGCTGCCTCACTCGAACCGCGGCCCGCGGTGCCCGCCGGGGTACCCAACCCCAGCCGCAACTGGCTGACGCTGCTGATGCACGACATGCGCTACGGGATCACCAGCGCCGTACGCACACCGTTCCCGCTGGCGACGGCGCTGTTCCTGCCCCTGTTCTTCAACGTCATGTTCAACCTGCTGCAGGACGGCCAGACCGTCGGCGGCATCCCGAACGTCAGCGCGACCACGGCGACCATCGTCGTGTTCGTCGTGACCACGTCGGGCTACTTCAACATGGCCATCGGCGTGACCGTGGCGCGCGAGAAGGGCGTGCTCAAGCGGGTCCGGCAGACGCCGATGCCCAAGACGCTGCACCTGATGAGCCGCATCGGCGTCTCCACGGCGATGGCCGCGGGGTCGGTGCTGCTGATGGTCGCGATCTCGATGGCGGCGTTCGGCCTGGAGATCCGTCCGGCGGCGGTGCCCGGCCTCATCCTCGGCTTCTTCGTCTGCTGCTTCACCTCGGCGGTGCTGGGCATGGGACTGAGCCGGTTCATCCCCACCCTGGAGGGCGGCGTGGTCATCGGCACCGCGACGCTGTTCCCGCTGCTCTTCCTCTCCGGCGTCTTCTTCCCGCTGGCCCTTCCCGAGCCGCTGCAGACCGTCGTCGACCTGCTTCCGTTCGCGCCGATGGCCACCCTCGTGCGGACCTCCTTCGACCCCGGCGCCACCGGCCTCGCACTGGACCTGCCCGCGCTTGCCGTGGTCGCGGCCTGGGGTGCAGCCGGCCTGCTGGCGACCCTGAAGCTGCTGCGCTGGGAGCCGCGCCGCTGACCCACCGCCCGCCCGGTCCGCTCACCCCGAGGAGTCCCGGCGCGGCCTCGGCCCCCGCGGACTCCCCGGCGACCGGAGAGCGCCCGCAGAGAAAGGAGGAACCCGATGGAGGCGATCGCGGCGGCCGCCGAGGCGGCGGGTGCGGCCACCCAGTGGCTGCTGGCGCCCTTCGCGCGGCTCGGTGAGCCCTGGCTCGGCGGCTCCTCGTGGGGTCTCGCCGTCCTGCTGGTGGGCACGGCCTGGCGCCTGCCCCTGTGGCCGCTGCTGGTGCGGGAGGCGGCGGCGCGGGTCGTGCGCATGCGCCTGCTCGCCGCGTTCGCCGCGGAGGAGGAACCGCCGGACCGCGGTACGGCCGCGGCCCGCGTGGAGGCCGCGCTGCGCGAGCGGGGCCTGCGCCGGCCCGCCGAGGTGGCCGTCGGCCGCGCCGCGGCCGCGGTCCAGATCGCCGCGGTGCTGGTCGTCATCGTGTGGAGCCGCACCGGCGAGGCGGCGCCTTCGGCCGCCTTCGCCGGTCTGGACGGACTCGCCGCCCCGCCCGTCGCCTCCTGGCCGGGCGGAGCGCTCTGGGCGCTGGCGCTGTGCGGCGCCGCCACCGCCTCGGGGATCGTCACGCAGCGCGCCGTCGGCGCGGCCGACGAACGCCGGCGGTTCTTCGCCACCCGGATCGCGCCGGTGATCTTCCTGGGATTGGGCCTGTTCCTGCCCGCGGCCACCGTCGTCGTCTTCACGGCGGCGATGGTGCTCTCCCTGGCCACCGCGCTCGCCGCGGCCCGGACGCCGGCGGTGCGCGCCCCCGGACCCGGCGGAGACGGTGAGCCCGGCGGGCTCGGCGAGCCCGAGCAGGCCCAGGCCCCGGCGGGCGAAGGGGGGACGCCATGACCCCCCGGCAGCGCACGGCCGTACGTGCGGTCCGCCTGCGCGCCGACGCCGACGGGCGGATCGGCCCCGCCACCGACCTGGCCGCCGCCGAGTGCCTGGCCGGACAGGCCGCCGCGGGCGCTCGGGTCCACCTGCACACCGCCGCGTTCACCGGACCCCTGACCGAATGGGCGCGCACGCTGGGGCGCGGAGCGCCCGGAGCGGTCGTGCTCGCCGCCGACCCGACGGCCCGGCCGCTGGCCGACCTGCTGGCCGAACGGCTGACCGGCGGCTCCGCGGACCGCCCTGCGGTCGTCTGCGATCCCGGCGAGCTGGCCGGGGCGCTCGCCCGCGTCACCGGGTCGGCGCCCGGGAACGGAGCCTCGCCCTATGCCGCGCGCGTTCTCACCCCCGCTCAGGCGGCCCTCGCGGGCGTGCGGGCGCGCGCCGCGGACACGCTCGCCGACCTGGAGCTGCTGGCCCGCCGGGCGAACGGGCCGATCGAGGTCGCGCTGCGCCCCGCCGCAGCCGGGGACGGCACCTGGGCGCCGGAGGGCGAGCTGGTCGCCGGCCTCGGTGGCCTCGCCGACCGGCTGGCCCGCGCCCGCCTGGTGCCGCGGCCCCGGCTGAGTCCCGCGGAACTGACCCCGGCGGCGGCCGAGGCGCTGGCCGCTTCCGGGATCGCTCGGGCGACCATCGCCGCGACCGCGCAGGCTGGGGAGGAGCACCGCCTGCGCGCGGCGCTCAGCGCGGCGACCGCGGCCGGGCTGAGCTGCGCCGTCGAGTTCACAGTGCCCGGCCCCAAAGGGGAGTCCGGCGGGCCCCCGGAGGCCTCCCCGACCGCCGCCGAACACGTCGCGCGCCTGCTGCGGGCCTGCCCCGATGCGGTCCCCGACCTCCCCGCCGCGCCGCTGGCCGCGCTCGCCGCCCGCGCCGCGTTCGCGGGCGTCCCGCCGCACGCCGCAGCGGCCGCCGAACTGCGCCGGCACCGCCGGACGCTGCGCGCGTTCGCCCGCCGGGCCCTGGTCGGCGGCTACGGCGCCACTGCCATCAGCGCCGGCGCCCACGACCTGTGGTGGGAGCACTCCGAGGCCGTCGCCGCCCACGCCGGGTGGGTGGCCGACGTGGTCGCCGCGGGCGGTACCGTCCTCACTCCCGCGGACGCCGCGGGGCCGGTCCGCGGCTACGCCGACGCCGACACCCGCGCACCGGGCCCGGGCGTGCTGCTGATCCGCACCGAGGCCGACCGCGACGCACTGCTCGCCGACGCCGACGCGGCCCGGCGGCGCGGTGTGTTCCCCGCGCGGCTGTTCGACCCGGCACCGACACTCGCAGGGCTGTGCCGGCTGGGCCGGGGCGGCTGTCCGGCCGAGCGCGGGCGCCGACTCTACGTCGACCCCCGGGGGCGGGTGCGCGGCGGCCCACACGGCCCGGTGCTGGGCAAGGTCGGCGAGCCCCTGGAGGAGCTGCGGGCCGCCCTGCGGGAGCGGACCGCCGCCGGTTGCTCCTGCCTGCCCTCCGGATGGGCGCCGGCGGCTCCCCGCCTGTGGCTGGATCGGGTGCTGGATGCGGCCCGCTCCGTGGCGGCGCTGCGCGCGCTCGCCGCCCGCGGCGAGCATCCGGCTCCCGCCTCCGCCCCGTCTTCGAGCGACGGCGGTCCGCTCGCCGTCAGCGGCCTCGGCGGCGCCCTCGGCCACGCCGCCGCGCCCGCGCCCCGCTGGCCCGAAGGACTGGTGCTGCTGCGCGACGGCGGCGCCCACCTGCTGCACCACGGCCCCTCGGGCACGTGGGCGCGCCTTCCCGCGCCGCTGGCCGTGCTCGTGGAGCTGCGGCTGGACCTCGGCCCCGCGGCCGCCGACCACCTCGCCCGCCACCACGCCATGTCCGCCCGGACGGCGGCCGCGGCTCTGGAGCGCGCCGGCGCGGCGCTGGAGCGGCTGACCGCCTCGCCCGCGACCTCGCCCGACACCGGCAGCACGGACGGAGACGACCAGCCATGATCACCCAGGACGGCGCGGCCGCGGACTATCCGCTGTGGCACCCGATGACGCCGATGGCCGCCTACCTGAAGGCGCCGGTGACCATCGCGGGCGGCTCCGGCGCGCGCCTCTACGACGTCGAGGGCACCGAGTACCTGAGCGCCAATGCCGGCCTGTGGAACATCCACTGCGGGTTCGACGAGCCGCGCATCCAGGAGGCGGTCCGCGAGCAGCTGGAGACGCTCGCCTACAGCACGCTCTTCCGCTTCGCCCACGAGCCCGCGCTGCGGCTCGCCCGGCGCCTGGTCGACATCGCCCCGGCGCCCGGGCTGACCCGCGTCTTCTACGGAACCTCCGGCGCCAGCGGCGTCGACGCCGCGCTCAAGCTTGCCCGCCGCTACCAGCGGCTGACCGGGCGCAGCGAGCGCACCGGTATCGGCGCTCTCGCCGACTCCTACCACGGCACCCTCTACGGTCCGCTGGCGGTGACCGGCGAGGACCTCGACCAGGACGAGTACGGAGTGGACCGGAGCGCGGTCGTGCATGTGCCCACCCCGGTGGACCCCGAGACCGCAGCGGCCGCGCTGGAGCGGCTGGACGAGGCGGCCGACGGGCTCGCGGCGGTGATCGTCGAGCCGATCCTGGGGTCGGCCGGCGTCCTCGTGCCCCATCCCGACTTCTTCCGCGGCCTCGGCGAGCTGTGCCGCTCCCGCGACATCCTCCTCATCGCCGACGAGGTCGCCACCGGCTTCGGCCGCACCGGCACCATGTTCTGCTCCGAGCAGTTCGGCCTGGAGCCCGACCTGGTGGTGCTCTCCAAGGGCATCAACAGCGGATATCTGCCGCTGTCGGCGGTCCTCGTCCACGAGCGCGTGTGGTCGGCTTTCCAGGAGCGGGAGGCGGCCCTGCTCACCGGCGAGACCCAGGCCGGCAACCCGCTGGCCTGCGCCGCTGCGCTGGCCACGCTGGACGTGATCGAGGAGGACAAGCTGGTGGCCCGCGCCGCCCGGCTCGGCGCCGAGCTGTCCGCCGCCGTCAGCGAGGTCCTGCCGCGCGCCCGCGGCCAGGCGCGTGAACCGGTGGGGCGCGGCCTCATGCTCGGCGTGCACCTGGAGGGGAGCGGCGGCAGGCCCGGCATGGACGAGGTCGCCATGGTGGTCGAGCGCTTCCGCTCCCTGGGCGTGATCGTGCACCCCTCCGAGCGCGGCTTCGCCCTGCTGCCGCCGCTCGTGGTCACCGAGGACGACGTGCGCACGATCGCCGACGCCGCCGGGCACGTCTTCGACGAGTTGGACCTGCGATGAGCGCGGCGTCGAGTTTCGTCTGGCAGGTGCCCACGCGCGCAGTGTGCGGCGCGGGCGCCCTGCACGGCCTCGGCCCGGAGACGGCGGCCCTGGGCGGCGTGGTCGCCGCCGTCGTCGACGTCCGCGCGGCGCAGCTGCCCCCGGCCGCGGACGCGCTCGCCGTCCTGGCCGCCCACGGGGTGCCACCGGTGGCGGTGCACGAGGTCGCCGGACCCCCCACGCTGGAGTCGGTGCGCGAGCTGGCGGCGGCCCTGGGCCGCAGCGGGGCGGACGCGGTGCTGGCGCTCGGCGGCGGCAGCACCATGGACGCGGCCAAGGCCGCCGCGCTGGCCGCGACCAACCCCGGGCTGCTCGACGATCCGCGGTGGGCCGCCCACGGCGTCGTCGACCTGGACGCGCCGGGGGACGAACGCGCCCGGCCGGGCCTGCCGACGCTGCTGGTCCCCAGCACCGCCGCGACCGGCTCGGAGCTGAACGGCGTCGCCGCGCTGCGCAACGCCGGCCGCAAGCGGCTGCTGGTCTCCGGTCTGCTCGCGCCCTCCACCGCGATCGTCGACCCCGCGCTCACGGCCGCCCTGCCCGCTGCGCGGCTGGCGGAGGGCGGCGTCGAGACCCTGTGCCGGATCGTCTGCCCCTACCTGGCCTCCGGCGCCGCGCTGGGAACCACCGACGCGCTGGCCGAGGCCCTGGCCGCGCACTGCCTGCGCGCGGTCGCCGCCGCGTGCGGCGCGCCCGCGTCCGACGCGTCCCGGCCGGCGCGCGCCGACCTGGCGTGGCTGGTGTCGGTCTCGGCGACGCAGCTGCCCGGGCTCGGACGGGAGCCGTGGGGCCACGTGCTGTGGTACCTGCAGGATGCCGTGGCCGACCTGGCGGGAACCGCCAAGGGGCCGGCGATGGCGGCGCTGCTGCCCGCCTACCTCGCTGAGGCCGCCGCGGGGGGCGTCGGCGCCCGCTGGGGAACGCCCGGACGGCTCGCCCGGCTGGCCCGTGCGCTCGCGCCCGAGCTCGGCCCGGACGCGCACGCGGACCTGCCGGCCGCGCTCGCCCGCCGGCTGGAGGAGTGGAACCTGCCCGCCGACCTGTCAGGACTGGGCCTGGACGGCGCCGCCGTCGGGCGAGCTGCCGCGGACACCCACCGGGCGTGGGGGCGCACCGGCCTTCTGGACGGTGTCGGCCGCGGCGAACTGGCCGGCTTCTACCACCGCGCCCGCCGCTTCCCGGGCGCCACCGTGACCCCGGCCGGGGGCAGCGCTCCCGGCCGGTCGCCAGATACCCCCGCTATCAGAGAAGGGAGGTGAACTCCATGGACAAGTCTCTGACCGTCGACTTCGGCGACCTGGACCTGGGCGACCTGTCGTTCGACTCGGTCGAGGTCGCGACGGTGCGCGACGCGGTCGCGCTGCCCGAGACCGGCGCCTCGTCCGGCTCCAGCTCGTGTGAGTCCTGCTCCTGCTGTGCGGTGTGCTCGTGCTGCTCGGTCTGCTCCACCTAGCGGTGCCCGCCGCACGCGCCGTGCGGGCGGAGTCGCGGCGCTAGCGGAGGCGTCGGGTCTCCCGGAACCCCGGCCGGGGTTCCGGGAGACCCGTTCCACGCCGGCCCGGCGCGGCCGTTCAGGACGGTGTCGGCAGGTCGGGGCAGCTCAGGAGCAGAATGCCCCGGTCGCGGGCGTAGGCGAACAGCTCGGCCCGCGTCTGCAGGCCCAGTTTGTCCCGCAGGGCGGCGCGGTCGCCCTCGATCGTGCGCGGGCTGACGTGCAGCATCGAGGCGGCCGTGTCGATGGTGTGTCCGCTGGCCAGCAGCCGGATCACCTCGCGCTCCCGGGCCGTGGTGCAGTCGGCGGGGCCGGAGGCGAGCTTGCAGCCGATGCTGTGGTGAAGGTAGAGGTCGTCGTCGGCCACCGTGCGCAGCGCGGTGAACAGCTCGTCGACGCTGGAGGTCTTGGGCAGGTAGGCGCGCACACCGCAGCGCATCGCCTCGCGGACGACTTCGGTCTCCTCGTGGCGGGTGATGACCACGACCCGCGTGTGCGTGCTCGCCCGGGAGATCTCATCGAAGGGGTGCACGCCCTGGAAGCAGAGGTCGGTCAGCAGGATGTCCTGCTGCGCGCCGCGTGCAATCCGGTTGATGCCGGCCGGGCAGCTCACCTCGGCGACGACCTCGAACCCGTAGTCGGGCGCGAGAATGCCGCGCCAGGCGGCGCGGCCCAGAGAATAGTGGTCTGCGACGGTCAGGGTGATGGGATTGGGGGATCTCATCAGAACCGTCAGTTCGCGCGTGCGGCCGGGTCATCCCAGACGGATGCGGGGGGTATGCGGCGGTGCCGCAGTCCGGGACGGTCCGAAGCGGCCGTCATCGCACCGGTTCCTGTATTCGCCCGCGTTACACACACGCTAGGACCCTTTCGCTCGCTCGATTTCCGCCCTGGGGCGGCGGGGCCCCACGGGCGATCGGGTTTGCGGTCACCTGAGGTGACTGTGAAAGCGGCTGCGCAGGTGGTCCCCGCCGCAACTGCCGCCGATCCCGCTGCGCGACAGCTCGGTCGGTGCTCCACGCACACATCGGTACATCCGGGCGTCTGATGCGCCGTCTCTGAATTCAATTGTTCTTTCGGAAAATTCTCGGGGTTCGCCCGTTCCTTGCTCGTTCACGCCGTATTTGTTGCGCGTTCGTTTCATAGCGGCGGTTGTCGCTCCTGGTAAGGGGCAATGCCGCCACACAGGGCACTACCGTACGTCTCGAATGGGGCAAATGCAATGATAGTGGCGAATGCGGCTGGTCATAGCGTAGGGATGAAAGTTTTTCATGTTGCGGAATTGTGCCGCTCCGGACCGGCGCCCTCCGCGTCAGCGGAACCGTCGTCCCTCGTCACGCCGGTAGGCCCAGACCGCCAGCACCGCGGTGAGCGCCGTCCAGCCGGCGAGTACCGCGATCGCCGTCTGCGACAGGGCCGTGCCGTCGGTCACCGCCCACACCGACAGCTCCCTGGCCGCGCGTGTGGGCAGCGCGTGCGAAGCGGTGTCCAGCCAGCCGGGGAAGGTCTCGGGCGGAAGGAACAGTCCGCCGGCGAAGGCCATCGGGAACATGATCGCCTGGGCCGCAGGCAGGGCACCCTTGATCGACATACTGAAACCGATTGCGAACCCGCCGAAGAGGAACGGCAGGCAGCCGAACAGGATCACGGGCAGGGCCAGCGCCGCCGCGGAGAGGGGGAGCGTCGCCTCCGTGAGCAGCGGGGCCAGCAACGCGACCGGGATCACGGCCAGCAGGACGAAGGCGAACCCGTTCATCAGCCGCCCGGCCATGCGCGGCAGCGGGCCCGCCGGCAGGGTCCGCAGGTAGGGGTCCCAGGCGCGGGCGCGCTCTTCGGCCACACCCACGCCGAAGTTGAGCAGGCAGGCGTTCATCACTGCGAACACGGTGATCTGCGCCGTCGCCAGCGTGGCGGCCCGCGGGTCGTCGGCGATCGCCCCGTTGGGCACCACGAAGAACATCATCAGTACGCTCGGGAAGGCGACGTTGAAGCCCAGCGCGATGGGGACGCGGGCGGTCTCCAGGAACAGCAGGCGGGCGTGCTGCACGGCCAAGGTCATCGGGACACCTCCGCGGTTCCGGCGGCGGGCTCGGGGGTCGGGTCGCCGGCGGGGTCGTCGTCGGAGACGGCCTCCGCCTCGATCTCAAGGAACGCCTCTTCGAGGCTGGGCCGGTGGACGTCCAGGCCGGTGAAGGGGGCTCCGCTGCGCACGAGCTCGCGCACGAGCGCGTCGGTGTCCTCGGTGTAGAGGACCTGGCGGTCCCCGCGGCGCTCCCGGCCTACGACGCCCTCCAGCTCGGGGACCTCGTCGGCCTGGAAGCTGATGGAGCGGCGCGAGGCCGCCTCGGTGACCTCCTGCGGCGTGCCGTCGGCCACGACACGGCCGTGCTTGAGCACCACGATGCGCTCCGAAAGCGCCTCCATCTCCTCCATGTAGTGGCTCGTCAGCAGGATCGTGCCGCCGCTGCCGATGTAGGAGCGGATGCCCTCCCAGACCGCCCGTCGCGCCGAGACGTCGAGCCCGGTCGTGGGCTCGTCCAGCAGCACGAGGTCGGGCCGGCCCAGGAACGCGAGGCCGACCGCGAGGCGGCGCTGCTGGCCTCCGGAGAGGCTGCCGGTCTGGCGCTTCTCCAGGCCGATCAGCCCGAACCGCTCCAGCAGGTCGGCGGCCGGAAGGGGGTCGGGGTAGTGCCGGGAGACGAAGTCGATCACCTCCCGGACCCGCAGCGTCTCCGGCAGCCCGGTCTGCTGCGGGGTCATGCCCAGGGCGCGGCGGCGCCGCGGGTCCTGGGGGGAGCCGCCGAACAGTTCGACCTCGCCCCGAGTGGGGCGGCGCAGCCCGCACACGAGGTTGATCAGCGTGGACTTGCCCGCGCCGTTGGGGCCGAGCAGGCCGAGGACGGCTCCGGGGCCGATGTCGAGGCTGACGCGGTCGAGCGCCAGCGCTGTCCCGTAGCTGCGGGACACGTTGTGCAGCCGGGCGAGGGGAGGTGTCACAGGGCGCCTCCGGGGGGCCTCTCGGTGGTGGCTGATGCGGGACCGCCGGCGCTGAGCATGGTCTGCAGCGCCTGGACGTATTCCTCCAGGGCGTGCCGCCCTTGGGTGGTCAGAGAGAAGTAGGTGATCGGACTGCGGCGTTCGTGGGTCTTGACGCTTCGGACGTACTCGGCCTCCTCCAGCTTGCGCACATGCACCGAGAGGTTGCCCGAGGTCATTTCGAGGATCTCGCGCAGCCGGGAGAACGCGAGCTGGTCACCGGGAGGCAGCGCCTGCAGGGTGACCATCACCCGCAGCCGCCCCTGCGCGTGGATCACGGTGTTGAGCTCCGGCAGAGGGTTCATCGACGGGCCCCCAACGGACGCGGCTACGGACGCCGTGCGCGAGCGGCACGGCGGACGGTGAGCAGAACCGCGGCGGCGAGGAACCCGCCGCCGCCTCCGAGGGAGAGCACGAGGTAGGCGTGCGGCATCCCGACGACCAGCGCCAGCGCGTCGGCCGCCAGGATCCACCCGCCCAGGCCGAAGCGCAGCCGCTCGTGCTCCCAGGCGGCCGAGACCATGGACACCAGCCCGATGACGAGCAGCGAGAGTCCGGCGAAGGCGAGCCAGACCAGCGGCTCGGGCGCGCCGCCGCGGTACAGGCTCCACGCCACGACCCCCACGACGGCGAATCCGGCCACATAGGCCCATCCGATCCGCGCCCCGGCGAGCGCGGAAGGACCGCGCAGGCCGCGGTTGAGGCGGATGTCGTGGCGCGTCGTGACGGTCAGCGCCGCAAGGAGCGCCAGGAACATGGCCACCCCCGCGATCGCGGGCGGTACGCCGGAAAGCACGGTCCGCTGGAGGTAGAGGCAGCCGTAGCCGATGAGGAGGGCGAGCCCCCACACCGCGTAGAGCAGCCGCCAGTCCGGCGCCAGTTCGCTTTCGGCCGTGTCGCGCTGCCGCTCGATGAGTTCACGCGACGCGGCCGGATCGAACAGCGCGTCCTCGGCGGGACGCCCGTCGTCCTCTGCTGTCATCACGCCGTCTCCCGGATCAGTCGTTCTATGATGCCAACTACTTTGTAACACAAACTCGTTTGCCGCACCAGGAGCGGAGGCTCGGACGGGGAGGGGGACCCCCGGACCGGGGACGCGCGCTGCGCCCGCACCGGTAGGAGCGGCGGGCGGCCGGGTAGCGGGAAGCCGCCGCAGACCACGGAGGAGTTCCCATGACGATGCCCGAAGAGTCAGGCAAGAAGACCGAGGACACCGACCAGGCGCTCCCCGGCGAGCGCGACCGCGGCGAGCGGAGCCCCGACACCCGCCGCGAGATGGAGGCCGAGCTTCAGGACGCGATGGAGAAGGCCGACACCGACCGCGAGGACTTCGAGCAGAGCTGAGCCCTCTGCGGCCGCGAACACCGGTGGGGAGGGCGCCGCCGCGCCCTCCCCACCGGGTCACCCTCTGCTGTGCCCGGGGTCGGCGTCCGGATCAGCTCGCCGTGCAGGTCAGCTCGGGCGCACCGTTGGCGCCGCTGTGGGTGCCGGTGAATCCGAACCCGGTGCTCTGGCCGGCACTCAGGCTGCCGTTGTGGCTCACGTTCTCGGCCGTGTAGGCGCCGCCGCCGCCCGAGATCTCGGCGTTCCACGCCTGCTCGACGCTCTGGCCGTCCGGGTAGTCGATGGCGACCTCCCAGCCGCCGATGTCGGAGCCGGCCGTTACCGTCACACTGGCCTGGAAGCCGTCGGACCACTCGTTGGAGACCGCGTACGCGGCCTCGCAGCCGTCACCCGGCTCGGGAGTGGGGTCCGGGGTGGGCTCAGGGTCGGGATCCGGCTCGGCGCCCGCGGCCACCGCCATGTCGTAGGCGAGCTGCGGCACGAACTGGCCGGCTCCGGCGGCGCAGCCGTCTGCCTCGCCCGGCAGCTTGACCCACAGGAACGCGTCGATCACCGCGTTGCCGGTGTCGGTCGTGCTCTCCGTGCCGATCGCCCGGCCCTCGGGGTCGCACCACTCCGAGCCCCGCGGGCCGTTGCCGTTGCGGCTGGTGTCGACGACGGCGCGCAGCCCGGAGTGCCCGGTGGCGGCGACGACCTGCTCGGCGTAGGAGACCTCGTCGCCGGTCCGGTTGTAGTTGGACACGTTGGTGGCGATGCCGTGTGCGCTGCCGGCGACGTCGGCGCCGTTGAGCCGCGAGGCGATCTCGCCGGGCGAGTGCCACTGGGAGTGGCCGGCGTCCATGTAAACGCGGGCCTGCGAGGACCCGGCCATGAGCGCCTTGCCCGCGTAGGCCATGGAGTCCATGACCTGGCTCTGCTGGCCCCCGTCCATGCAGTTGCTCATCAGGGACAGCACGTCCGGCTCCAGCACGATCGTGGCCGGTCGGCCGTTCAGCCCGGCGGCGACCCGGTCGACCCAGTTGCGGTAGGAGGCGTGGTCCGGCGCGCCGCCGCCGCTGTGGTTGCTGCAGTCGCGGTTGGGGATGTTGTAGACGACCATGATCGGGATCTTCCCGGCCGACGCTGCCGCGCCGACCAGCGCATCCACCTCCCCCTGCACCTCACCGGGGTTGTGCTGGGTGAACCAGGTGGCCTGCGGGACGTCTGCGATGCGGTTGGCGATGACGTCGGCGCGCGAGTCCTGGGGGTTGTCCCGGACCCACTGGGCCGAGGCCATGTCCGGGTTGACGTAGAACTGCGACTCGGCGGCCGAAGCGGGAGTCGGGCCGGCTGCCACAGCGGCAGCCAGGAGGAGCGCGGCGCCGGCGATCGGGCGCACGGATTCTCGGAACATGCACGAAGTCCTTTGTCGTTGCAGCGGCCCCCGTGGACGGTGGAACGCCCACACCGATGGGAGCGCTCCCAATCTCGCTGGACTCTAAATCAGGGAACGCGTTATGTAAAGAGAAGGAAACATCCCGTCATCGGCCTGAGCCCGGTGCGCAGCGCAAGCGGGCCGGCCCGGCCCACATCGATGGCGAAGCGCCCACGACTCTAGTCGCAGCGCCGCAACCGCTCCGCGTCGCCCACGCGCACGATGCGGGAGCAGTTCCCGCGCGCGGCCTTGGCGATCTCCCCGTTGGCGCGGTCGCTGCGCCGCACCCACGCGCGCGCGTCCTCGAAGCTGCGGCCGCCGGCGCGCTGGCGTTCGACCAGGCGCGCCTCCCGGGTCTCGTCGTCGGCCTCGACGTACCAGAGGTCGGTCAGCAGCGCCCGGACCTCCCGCCACAGCGGGGCGTCGTCGGCGAGGTAGTTGCCCTCGGTCACGATCAGCCGGACACCCGGCTCGACGACCAGTCGGGCGGCGATGGGCTCGTCGGCGGCACGGTCGAAGTCGGGTGCGTAGACGGGCGCGTCGGCCGCGGCGTGCAGGCGCCGCAGCAGCGCCAGGTATCCGCGTACGTCGAAGGTGTCGGGAGCGCCTTTGCGGTCGCGGAGGCCGAGCCGGTCCAGTTGGAGGTTGGAGAGGTGGAACCCGTCCATGGGCAGGTAGGCGGCGCCGGGCGGGCCGAGCTTCGCGCGCGCCGCGTCGACCAGGTACCGGGCCAGTGCCGACTTGCCCGCGCCCGGCGCGCCCGCCAGCCCGAGGAACGCCCGCGCCGGGGCCCGGTCCGCCAGCGCCGCGGCCTCGGCGGCCAAGTCCTCCAGCAACATGGCTCCCACCTTAGGATCCGCCGCCCTCGTTGATCTTGTAGCTATCGTGAAGGAAAGCGATTTCCATTTGCGATAGCTACAAGATCATCGGGAAGACACCCACGAGGAGGACAGCTGATGCGCATCGCCGGCGTCGAGACCTCTGTGCGGCGGTTTCCGCTGCACGGTACCTGGGACGGCGGAGTCTCCTACCACGACCTCGTCCTCGTCACGGTCACCGCGGACAACGGGGCCCGGGGCAGCGGGTTCGGCTGGACTCCCCGCGTGGGCGGCGAGGCGGTGCGCGCGGTCGTGGAGCACGACTGCGCGCCGGTGCTGGAGGGGCGCGACCCCGCCCCGGCGTCCCGATGGGAGCAGCTCTACGCGCACCTGCACGAGGCCGGCCCCGGCGGTATCAGCGCAATGGCCCTCGCCGCCGTCGACATTGCGCTGTGGGACCTGCGCGGACGCGCCCTCGGGCTGAGCCTGGTCGATCTCGTCGGTCGGCGCCGCGACAGCGTCCCCTGCTACGGCAGCGGGGTGAACCTGGACCGCGGGCTGGAGGAGCTGCTGGACCAGGTGCGCCGGTTCACCGCCGCCGGCCATACCGCGGTCAAGATGAAGGTCGGCTCGACCGACCTCGAACGCGACGTCGAGCGCGTCGCGCGCGTGCGCGAGCTCCTGGGGCCGCACGGCCGGCTGATGATCGACGCCAACCAGCGCTGGGACCTGCCCTGCGCCATCCGGGCGGCGGGGGCGCTGGCCCGGTTCGACCCGTACTGGATCGAGGAGCCGCTGCCCGCCGACGACCTGGAGGCCCACGCGCGGCTGCGCGCGGCCACCGCCGTCCCGTTCGCGATCGGCGAGAACCTGCGCACCGTCCGCTCCTTCCGCGACGCACTGGTGCGCGGCGTCTGCGATGTCGCCCAGCCCAACGTCGTGCGCGTAGGCGGGATCACCCCGTTCCTGCGCATCGCGGACCTGGCCGCCGCTTTCAGCGTCCCCGTGGCCCCCCACCTGCTGCCGGACCTGTCCGTCCAGCTGGCGCAGTGCGTGCCGGCCGTCTCCATGGTCGAGGACATCGAACGGGCCTCGTTCGCAGACCTCGGCGCCTTGGCGCGGCCCTCCGGCGTGTCCATGGGTGCGGCGGGCGGCACCAGCGACACGCCTCCGGGGCACGGACTGGTGTTCGCGGAGCCGGAGCGGTGACCTGCCGGCGGCGTGCGGCAACCGCCGCTGCGGCGCCGGGTCAGTCCTGCCGGCGGGCCATCGCCTGCATGAGCTGGGCGTAGGCGTGGCCGCTGACGCGGTCGCCCCACCCCTCCTTCGCCTCGCTCCCCACCGACTTGCGGACCTGGCGCAGGCCTTCGGCGGTCTCGTCTCCGTAGTCGCCGTCGACGCCGTGCTCGGGCAGATCCGTACCGGCCTTGACGATGAGCGCCTGGAGCGCGATGACGTGCTCCTTGCGGCCGTTGTGCTCGCCGTCGCCTTTGCGCAGGTTGATCAGGGACATCTCGTCTCCTCCGAGCCCGTCTGCGGGCATGCCGTCGTGGACCCAGGCGTGCAGGTGGTCGCCGGGGCAGGTGGTGCTGTTGACGTCGCGGTGGCCTTTGGCCGCGAGCCGCCGCCCGGCGCGCTCGCAGGCCTCGTCGTAGAGCGCGCGGACGGCGGTCTTCGCGGCGGAGGTCGGGTTGTTCCGGCCGATGTAGCAGATGCCGATCCCGCTGGTGTTGTGGCCCACCGCGTGCGCGCCCTGGACCTCCCACCCGCGCCCTTCATAGGCGGCGCCGGCGTCGTCGACGAGGAAGTTGTAGCCGATGTCGGACCACCCGCGGCCGTCCATGTGGAAGTCCTGGATGGAGCGGACCGTCTGTGTCGGGGACTCCGCGGAGTGGTGGACGACGACTTCGGTGCGTGCGTCCCACGCGACGAGGCTCCGGTCGCGCGGCGCGCGGGCGCCCCACGCGGACCGGTCGATGATGTGGACCTGTGACATGCGTCGACTCTGGCATTTCGCGGTGGCGGTGTGCAGATGATCTGACGAATCCCCGGTCGGGGGTGACCTGGTTGTGTCCGGAGGGTTACGTCCGGTCGCCTTGTGCTTCCGGAGCCGGGGGCGGCCGACGCCTGCGGCGCGCCTGCCGCCTGTGGCCGGTCGGCGCCCGGCCGCCCGTGCGCTTCGACCGCCCGTCGGCCGAGGCCCCGCTGAAGCCGGTCCCCGCAGGGGTGCGGCCTCCGGCGTGCGGCGGTCAGATGTAGGCGACCCCGGCGTGCTCCCAGACGGGGACCTCCGGGTCGGCCGGGCGGCGCTGCGGTTCGACCCCGGGTACCCGCCACGTCGAGCAGTCGACGGCGACCGCCGGGAAGTCTCCGTCCAGCGACGGGGAGGCCAGCCGCATTCCCTCGAACACCCGGGACGCCTCGTCAGGGGTGCGCACCCTGCCCCAGTAGGCGCCGAAGGAGTGCATGCCCGCGGTGAAGGACCGCGCGACCTCAGCGTCGTCGGAGACGATGTGGGTGTAGACCAGGCAGGAGCCGGGCGCCAGCCGGTCGACGTAGGCGCGCACGATGCCGAACGGGTCCCGATCGTCGGGCACGCAGTGCAGCAGCGACACCAGCATGAGGCAGACGGGCTCGGTGAAGTCGATGATGTGCCGGGTGGCCGCGTCGCCGAGCACCCGGTCGACGTCGCACAGGTCGGAGGTGATCACGGTCGTCGACGGGTCCTCGGCGAGCAGCGCCCGGCCGTGGGCGAGGACGATCGGGTCGTTGTCGACGTAGACCACTCCGGCGTCGGGGTGGTGTCGCTGCGCGATCTCGTGGGTGTTCTCCATGGTCGGCAGGCCGGACCCGAGGTCGATGTACTGGCGCACGCCCGAGCGCGCGACGTGATCGACGGCACGCGACAGGTAGTCGCGGTTGGCACGGGCCATGGCGAAGCTTCCCGGTACCAGTGCCTCTAGTGCGAGGACCGCCTCGCGGTCGATCTCGAAGTTGTCCTTGCCGCCGATCCCGGCGTCGTACATCCGGGCGATGGAAGGGCGGGACAGGTCGATCCCCGTGGGGAACGGAGGGGCCGCGCCAGTGGTGGCGGGGTCGCTGTCGTGCATGCGGCGGTCTCCGGGTTCGGAGGCGAGGACCGAGCGGGCCGTCGCCGACGTCGTCGGGGGTGTGAACCCGGTGCCGTTCGGGGTGCGGCACCGCAGGGAAGGCCATCCTATCCGTAATTGCTTATGCACGCACAGTGACAGTCGGATTTCGAGGTGCTCCCGGACCGCCGTGGCCGGCCGGGCGTGCTGCCCGGCCGGCCACGTCCTATGGCGGCGGCGCGCACCGCGGGCGCCCGCAGAGGCGGCGCCTCTTCTTGGTCACCGCGGGACGAGCCGGACGACCGGGTACACCCGATCGGACTTGGCCTGGTACTTCCCGTAGCGGGGCTGGGCTTCGGTGATGCGCTGCCACGCCTGCTCGCGGTCGGCGCCCTCGAGCCGGTGCGGCACCACCGGGCGGGCGCCGCCGCCGGGCAGTTCGACCGACGCGCGCTCGGGGTGCGCCATGAGGTTGGCGTGCCAGTCGGGGTGCCGGCTTCCGCCGCCCGACGCGACGACCAGCCAGCCGTCCCCGTCGTCGGCGAACCACGCCAGCGGGGTCTCCCGCGGCTGCCGGCTGCGACGGCCCACCGTGTTCAGTACGAGCACGTCCATGCCCATGAAGGAGCCGCGGCCTCCTCGCACCTTGCGGCTCATCCGGCCGTTCATCTTCCGCTGCACCCACCGCGACACCGGTCCGGGGGTTCCGGGCTCGCGCTCGCTGCGGCTTCCTGCCTGCTGGTTCCGTGCCATGGGGCTGCCTCCGGTCGGTCCGCCCGCCCCGCGGTGCCTGTACGCCCGCGGGACGGACTCGAACAGCGGGTGTTATGCGTGGATCGGCTGCTGGATCCGCACCGTGTTGCCCGAGGGGTCGCGGAACGCGGAGTCGCGAACGCCCCAAGGCCGGTCGATGGGTTCTTGCAGGACTTCGGCGCCATACGACTGCACCCGTTCGAACGCCGTGTCGAGGTCGTCGGTGCTGAAGACGATCATCGGCAGGACACCGTTGGCGAGCAGTCCCCCCAGCGCGTCGCCGTCGGCCTCGGAGCGGCCGGCGTGCGGTACCGAGAGGACGTACTCGAGGTCCGGCTGCGCCGGGCTGCCGAGAGTGGCCCAGCGGGACCTGCCGGCCCCGATGTCCTTGTGCGGTTCCAGACCGAGTGCGTCCCGGTAGAAGCCGAGCGACTCGTCCACGTCGGAGACGGTGATCTGGCAGTACTGGAGTGCGATCTTCATGCTGACAACGCTAGACAGCGGCGGTGCGCAGCGCTTCTCGATTCCTGACCGGTGCGGCGCTCCGGCAGTGCTGCGGGCGGAGCGGCCCGCTCACCGCTCGCGCGGCCGCCCGACGGCGGGCGGCCCGGCCGGGGTGGGAACGCTTCCGGCGTCGGTCGTCAGGGCTTGCGCGCCACCCCGCCGTACTGGTCCATCCCCCGCCGCGTGCCGACCTCGATGGGGTCGGGGCGCCACAGAGGGCACGGGACCACGCCGGGCTCGACCAGCTCAAGGCCGTCGAAGCGGGCGGCGATGTCGTCCGGGGCGCGCAGCAGGTAGGGGACGGCGCCCTGCTCGTTGCCGCGCTCGACGGCCTCGTTGTAGGCGGGGCTGGTGTTGGTGCCGTCGTAGATCGCCAGGTAGCTGCCGGACGGCAGGGCGTCCACGAGCCGGTGCACGATCGGCAGTACGTCCCCGTCGGGGATGTGGCCCAGGATCCCCATGAGCATGAGCCCGATGGGCCGGTCGAAGTCCAGGGTCTCGGCGGCCCGCCGCAGGATGGAGTCGGGCTCGCGCAGATCGGCGTCGATGTAGTCGGTGGCTCCCTCCGGGGAGCCGACGAGCAGCGCGCGGGCGTGCGCCAGAACCAGCGGGTCGTTGTCGACGTAGACGACCCGGGACTCCGGCGCGATCCCCTGGGCCACCTCGTGGGTGTTGTTGACAGTGGGCATCCCGGTGCCGATGTCGAGGAACTGGCGGATTCCCGCTTCACCGGCCAGGTGGGACACGACGCGGATCAAAAACTCCCGGCTGGTGCGGGCGAGGTCCACGATCTCCGGAAAGGACGCGCGCACCTGGTCCCCGACGTCGCGGTCGATCTGGTAGTGGTCCTTGCCGCCCATCCAGTAGTTCCAGATCCGGGCCGAGTGGGCGACCGTGGTGTCGAGCTGCGGAGGGTTCTCGGACTCGGCGGGGGAGGGCCGGAAGCCGTCTGTCATGGGTACCTACCTCGGTCGTCGAGCTGGCGCCCTTCCGTGCGGCGGGGCCTCCGGCGCGGCAGCGTCCGAAAGCCCGCCCTCGGCCGGGATCCGTCGCCTCCGAGAGTAGGCAATCGGGCCCCGCCGCGCATACGCGGGGCGCACGGCGCCGGCGATCCGGCGGCGCGCCCGCCGCGGAAGCGGCGCGAAGGCGTGCTGTGCTCCGCAGGGCGGCGTCATTCGGGCCGGCTCCGCGCGAGGGCGGTCAGCCGGTCGCCGAAGCCTCCCGGGGCGCGGGCGTCCTCGCGGGCGGAGGTGGCCACGGGCAGGTCGGCGGGGCGGCGGATGCTGTGGCCGCGGGCGTGCAGGGCGGTGACCAGCGCGTGGTCCTCGGCGCGGGAGAGCGCGCCGAAGCCTCCGGAGTCGATGTAGGCCGAGGCCCGCACGCCGAGGTTGGCGCCGTGCACGTGCGGGTGCTCGCGGCCGCGCCAGCTGTAGGCCTCGGCGAACGCCGCCGCCAGGTCGGGCGGGCGGTGCGACCAGTCCTCGACGGTGACCGTGCCCGCGACCGCGTCCCAGCCGGCGTCGGCGTAGCGGAGGTGCTCGGCCAGCCAGCGGCGGGGGACCGTGCTGTCGGCGTCGGTGGTGGCCAGCCACACGCTGCGGGGCCGTTGCCCGCACGGGTGCTCCAGCGCGGCGCGCATACCGGCCGCCCGCGCCGCTCCGGCGCTTCGATAGGAGGCCTCCACCACGAGCGCCCCGGCGCGGCGGGCGAGCTCGGCCGTGGCGTCGGTGCACGCGTCGGCGACCACGACCAGGCGGCACCGCCCGGCGGCGAGGCCGCACACCGCGAGGGACGCGGCCGCCGAACGCACGCAGCGTTCGATCGTCGCGGCCTCGTCGTTGGCCGGGACGACCACGGCCGCCGCCCGGATCACGCCAGGCCTTCCCGCTGGGCGGGTGACGGGGCCGGGTCCGGGCCCGCTGTGTAGACGTCGAGCAGGAAGTCGGCCTCGACGTGCGAGGCGGTAGGGGCGATCCCGCCGTGCGCGGCGAGCGCGCGGTGCGCGTCGTCGCCGGAGCGGGCGTGGTCGGGCGCCGGGTGCCGCCAGTGCACCGCGACCAGGTCCCCGCCCGGGAGCAGCGAACCGGCGGCCCGATCCAGCAGGCGCCGGAGGTCGGCGTCGCCGAAGTAGTACAGCAGTTCCGAGAGCACGACCAGGTCGAAGGAGGCCTCGGGCCACTCCCAGGGGACGCTGCCGCGCCGCACCCGCACATGGGCCGTTCCGGCGAGCGCGCGTTCGGCGCGCCCGGCCGCGGCCGCGACCCGCTCCCACGCGAGCAGCGCGTCGCAGCGTGCGGCGAGTTCCCGTGTCAGCGCCCCTGTGGAGCAGCCCGGCTCGAACGCCCGCCCGTAGCGCTCGCGCGGCAGCGACGCGACGGTCAGCGCGCGCTTGCGGCGCTCGTACCAGCGGGTGGCGAAGCCCCACGGGTCCGCGGAGCCGGAGTACATCGCGTCGAAGTACCCGCCGTCGACACTCACCGGAACACCAGTTCCCGGTCGCGGTCGAAGTGCGCGAGCATCCCCGGTTTCAGCACGGCGGCGTCGGCGGGGTCGGCGCTCAGCGGCGCGACCTGGGTCGTGAAGCACTCCAGGGCCTCCGCCTTGCGGCGCCGGATGCGCGGGGGCAGGTCGATCCGGCGGGCCGCCTCCCAGGGCACGCCGGGGTCGCCGGGGCGCGCCCAGTGCCACATCCACACGGGGTAGAGCAGCAGCCCTATCCCGATCGCGGCGCCGACGTCGAGCGCGGCCCGGCCCGCGGCCTCGTGGTCGGGGTGCAGGTCGCCCGGCCACGGCGCCGCACACACGTCGAACCCCGCGCACAGCGCGCGCAGCCGCGCGGTCAGCGCGTCCCGCGCAGAGCCGGTCCCGCCGTCGGGCAGACCCAGCCGCACCACCTCCGCCCCTTCGGCGCCCAGGCACTCCAGCGCGCGTGCCCGCTCCTCCCGGCGGCGCTCGGCCAGCTGCGCGGGCGAGAGCGTCGGACTGCCGGGGTGGGAGCCCTCTCCGTCGGTAACGGCCACGACACGCAGCCGGGCGCCCTGCTCGGCGAGCAGTGCGAGCATGCCGCCGGCGCCGAGGACCTCGTCGTCGGGGTGCGGTGCCACGACCACCGCGCCGGAGACCGCGGACAGGTCGATCCGTGGCGGGCGGCCGAGCCCCGGCCACGCCTGCCAGACCGCCTCCTCGGTGCCCCCGGCGTCGATGGGATGGATCGCGGCGCCGTCACGCGACTCGGGCATGGGCGTCCTCGAAGCGGGGGGCTGCGGCGCTGCCGAGCTCGGCCAGGTCGCGCGCGCCGTGGTGCTGGTGGATGTAGGCGGCCAGGTCCTCGGCGGCGCGGGAGTAGTCCGCGTCGGCGGCGAGCGGGCCGGCGCCGAGCGCCTCCCGCGTGCTGCGCAGCACCTCGGCGCAGGCCGCGACGACGACGGCGCGCGCCCGCATGGCTCGCACGCGGGCGCCGCCGAACCGGTCGCGCGGATCGGTGTCGACCTCGCGCGCGGCCGCGGCGAGCACCGCCTCGGCGGCGTGCAGGTCCCGGTCGGCGCCGCCGAAGTAGGCGCGCGCGTGCGGATCCGCCCTGTCGGCGGCCACGCGATCGGCCAGGGGGCGCACGACGGCGAGCGCACCGCCGTACCAGCACGCCGCGACCCCGATGCCGCCGTGGTGGAAGCCCGGGCGCTCCGTGTAGGCGCCGGCGGGACCCACCGGGGCGGCCGGAGCGCCGTCGAAGGCGAGCGTCAGCGTGTCGCTGGCCGCCATCCCGGCCGCCGCCCAGCTGCCCGGGTCGGACGCGGCGGCGTCGGTGGGGACCGCGAAGAGGCGCCGCTCCCCGTCCCCGACCAGCGCGCTGACCAGCCCGTGGGTGCACACTCGCGCTCCGGAGCAGAACCGCTTGGTGCCGCTCAGCCGCCACCCGGCGCCTGCGTCCGGCTGCGCATGCAGGTCGGGGCCCGGCGGATGGGCCGCCCACACCCCCCAAACGCTGCCTGGCTCGGGTAGTGGGCCGCCGAGCTCGGCCAGGATGGCGACGGCGTCGCAGTGCCCCTCCGCCAGTCGCGCCAGGGCCAGGTCGCGGCGCCCCAGGTCGCGCAGCGCCGCCCACCGCCGCCACGTGTCCCCGGATCCGGGCAGCGGAAGATCCAGGCGCCCGCCGCCGATCTCGCGCACCAGGCGGTCGGCGACCCCGCGCCGGTGATCCTGCTCGTGCCCCTCGGCCGGCCGGCCGGTGTCCGCTCGGCGCGAGGAGTGCGCCGCCTGCGGCTCGGTCGTCGCCGGGCGGCCTGCGCTGCTTGCGTGTTCCACCCGGTCGCCTCTGCCCCTCGGATCTGAGGGCAAACGCCGTGGAGCCGCAGCGCAGCGCGATGAACCGGCGTCCCCCGCGCAGGCGGGAGCAGGCCCCCGCCCCCCCGTCGATCTTGTAGCCATCGTGAAGGAAAACGATTTCCAGTGACGATGGCTACAAGATCAACGGTGCTGAGCCGGTCGCAGCTCGTCGGCCATCGTTCACCGCTCGGTCCCCGCGGCGGCCGCGCCGGTCGCGTATGCCACCAGCACGTCGGCCACGTCCTCGGGGCGGCTGAGCGCGACGCAGTGGCTGCCCGGGATCTCGTCCGGCACGATACCCAGCCGGTCGGGCACGAGCCGGCGGAAGAAGTCGGGCGGGAAGCAGCGGTCCTCGCTGCAGAGCACGAACCTCGTCGGCACGTCCGGCCACGCGTCCAGCGGCCACGGGGCGGCTGTCGCGGCCTCCGACGGATGTGCTCGCTCCCTGCTCAGCGCCTCCTCGGCCAGCTCCCGCGGCACATCGTGGTAGAAGCTCACATAGGGATCCGCGTGGCCCGTCAAGCCGCCGTCGCGCTCGGCCTGCTCCGCAGCCGCGCGCCGGTAGCCGGTCCCGGCCCACCACTGGTCCGGTGACTCACCCGGCGACGGAACCATCCCGGCCAGCAGGACCAGCACGTCTGCGGGCAGCCGGTCGGCGACCAGCGGAGCGGTGAACGCGCCGAACGAATGGCCCGCGACGACCAGGTCCCGCCTATCACCGACGGCGTCGACCACGGCGTCGGCGTAGTCCGCCAGGGTCGCCGTCTCGTCGTCGCCGGGCAGGTCGGGCGCCACGACGGCGTGCCCGCGCGCTCGCAGCTCGGCCTCCACCCGGTGCCAGGACCAACCGGTGTCGCCTGCGCCGTGGATCAGCACGAAGGTGCTCATAGCGCACTCCCCGCGATTCCGGGGACGGTTCCGGCGGATGCGGGTCGAGCGAGCCCGT
The DNA here is from genome assembly GCF_031845375.1 of Streptomonospora wellingtoniae. Lineage (NCBI taxonomy): Bacteria > Bacillati > Actinomycetota > Actinomycetes > Streptosporangiales > Nocardiopsidaceae > Streptomonospora > Streptomonospora wellingtoniae. The sequence goes on along the minus strand of NZ_JAVREK010000005.1, from coordinate 122,375 downwards.
CCCGCGTGGGAGGTCCGTCACCGCCGGCCTCCCCGGGCTCGGCCGCGTGCCGTAGTGCTGCGGGTGGATCCTCCGGCCGGTCGAGGAGCGGGTACCGCAATGCCGATCGAGGATTCGCGTTCATGCCTCCGACTTTAGATCGGCCGTTCCATCGTGAAAAGCGATGATGTCCGATGCCGGCGATCGGATCTGTCGGCCGAGCGCGCGGTCGGCGGCTCTTCGACCGCCCGGGGCGGCCCGCGCCGGGTCCGGGACGCCCACGCGCTGCGGCCGCCGGACCGCCGGAAACCGGTGGAATAAGGCGCGTTCGGGAACGGGCTCGCTATTCCCCTGCGTGATCCGGAGTTGCGTATTGTCGGTGTTCCCGGAAATTTTCCATGAATCGGCCGCTGAATTCGGGGCGTCCTGCGCGACGAGGGATGTCAGGCCCGGGAAGATCGTGCGCAGGTGGCGGCGATGCGGGCCGACAGTTCGATATTCCTGCGATTGCGCTGCCCCGTGCGCCGGACCGGTCTACCGTCGGTACTGACGGCCATAGGCCGAAACGCGTCATGCAACGTACTGGAAAGTCGCAGGATACGTGTCGGCCATACCGGGGACGCCTCCCGGGGCCGCATCCACGCAAGGAGACAGAAATGGGAATTCGCACGAAATCCGCCGGCAGGACGGCTGCTGTCCTGCCGGCCGTTCTTGCCCTTCTGGCCGCGGGTACGCCGACCGCGGCCTACGCCTCGGACTCGGTCGGTACCGCTGCAAGTGCCGACGCCGCCCAGGCGGGCGCGGGTTGCCGACCGATGGCCGGGGCCCCGTACCGGGTCGGTACCACGGTCAAGGCCGATGTGAGCAGCTACGGCTGCACCAACGGCTGGACGTTCCGGGCGACCCTGCAGAGCTCGCGCTGGGACGGCTGGGCAACCGACGACACCGCCAGGTGGTTCGGCAGCACGAGCCGCGTCCTCAACGACTACGACTGCGGCGGCGTGCACGACCACCGGGTCCTCCTGGGGGTGGAGAGCCCCACCGGATTCGAGTACCCGACCAAGGTCAGCAGGACGGTTCGCATCGACTGCGGCTGAGCGATCGGACCTGAGAGGAGCCGTTCGATGATCAAGCTCACGACCCGAACCGCCCGCGGGGCCGCCGCGATGACCCTGGCCGTAGCGGCGGCGCTCGGCGGGACCGCCATGAGCGGCGCCGCGCCGACCGAGACGTGCTACGTCGCGACCGACGTCGTCCCCTACTACTCCCAGGCCCCGAACCGCGGCGGCGAGATCCGGGGCTGGGTGAATGCCGGCACCCGGTTCGAGGCCGCGGTCCGCGACGGCTACTGGCGTGGCGGCAGCATTCCCCGCGTCGCAAGCGGGGTCTTCATCCACTCCAACTATCTGAACTGCCCCTGAACGGAGGCGGGGAAGGGGACCGGACACGGTGACAAAAAAACGACTCCGCGCCGCTGCCGCGGCCGCGGTCGTCGGGTGCGCGGCGGTGCTGTGGGCGACGACGCCCGCGGGCGCCATCGGCGCATCGGCGGCGCCGGACCAGCGCGCCGCCGCGGAGGCGGCTGCTCAGCAGTGCGAATTCCGGGTGCTCAAGGTGACCAAGATCGAGCTCGCTTCGGGCGACATCGCCTATCAGTACCCCGGCGACCTCGTCGTCGGCGAGAATCCCCGCGGCGAGGCGCCGGTCTGGGTGTGGTCCTACCGGCACGTCGAACGCGGCTGGATCTACCGGACCTACGACAACATGTCCATCATCGGGTGCTCGTAGCAACGCGGGCAGGCGGGTGGTTCGGGGGCCCCGGCCCCGAACCACCCGCTTCTCGGGCCGGGAGGGGTCCGTCGTCATGGCGGGCGTTCGGGCGAACCGGGGTGCCGTCGGGCCGGGTGCCCTTCGAGCGCTACGCCGGCGGCGGGGAGAGTTTGGCGGCCACGGCGTCGAGGACCCACTCCAGGCCGGTCGCGAAGGAGGTCTCGGCGTCCACGTCCGTGCCCTCGTAGACGACCTTGGCCAGCGCCGGGAAGCGGCCCGTGGCCAGCATTCGCGTCACATGCGGGCCGGAGGCCCGCTGCCACTCGCGCTCGGACAGGCCCGTGGCGCGCTCGGCCCGCAGGCGTGCGATCTCGCGCCTGATCGCGCCGGTGAAGTAGGAGCTGACAGTCTCCACCGCGCGCATGAGGGTGTCGAGGTCGGCGAGACCGTCGAGGGCGCCTAGCGTGGCCTCGGTCACGGCGAGGCCGTTGGGACCCAAGGTCGGGCGCCCTCCGAGCAGGTCGGCCAGCCATTCGTGGCGGAGAGCGGCCTGCCTGGTGCGGTGGGCGAGGGTGCGCAGCGCCTCCCGCCAGTCAGCGGGCTGCTCGTCGGGGAGGATCTCGGCGTGGACCTCGTCCACCATCAGGTCGAGCAGCTCCTCCTTGGTGGCGATGAATCCGTACAGCCGCATCGGGCCGGCGTCCAGCCGGGCGGCCACCTTGCGCACGGACACCGCCTCCAGCCCGCCCTGGTCGGCCAACGCGATGGCGGCGGCGACGATCCGCTCCCGGTCGAGCGGCACGGGGCGAGTCGGCGGCTCCGGCCGGTCCCACACAGTCATGGCCCCCACCGTACTGTTGCGATCCACTGTAGAGTGATAATACGCTGTATCAATATGAGACACCGTATTGCCGTGGTCGGAGGCGGTCCCGCCGGCCTCGTTCTCGCCCGCGTCCTGCACCGCCACGATCACCCCGTCGCCGTACTCGAACGCGATCCCTCCCCGGACGCCCGCCCCCCGGGCGGCACGCTGGACATGCACGAAGGGCTGGGCCAGCTCGCGCTGGAAAAGGCAGGGCTGCTGCCGGAGTTCCGGGCGCTGTCCCGCCCCGAGGGGCAGGCCATGCGCATCCTGGACCCGGCCGGGACCGTCCTGCGCGACTGGTATCCCCGTCTTGATGACCGGGCCAATCCCGAGATCGACCGCGGGCAGCTCCGCGACCTGCTGCTCGGCCCTCTCGACGTGCAGTGGGGGCGGAGTGTGGCGCAGGTGGTGCCGCGGACCCGGGACGGCGTACTGGTCCGATTCTCGGACGGACGAGAGGAGGCGTTCGACCTCGTCGTCGGCGCGGACGGCGCCTGGTCCCGAACCCGCCCGGCAGTCTCGCCGGCGACGCCGCACTACACCGGCGTCACTATGGTCGAGACCTCCCTGGACGACGTCGACACCCGCCACCCTGGCCTCGCCCGGATGATCGGCGACGGATCCGTGGCCGTGTACGGCGCGAACCGGGCTCTCGTCGCCCAGCGCAACAGCGGCGGCCACGTCAAGGTGCACGCCAAGTTCCGCGCGCCGCTGGATTGGCACTCGAACCTGGACCCGGCCGACGCCGAGGCCGTGCGATCGGGCCTGCTGGCTCTTTTCGACGGCTGGGCCGCACCCGTTCTCGACCTACTCCGCCAGGGCACCGATTTCGTCCACCGCCCTCTCTACGCCTTGCCCGTCTCACACACCTGGACCCACGTCCGCGGGGTGACGCTGCTGGGCGACGCCGCCCACCTCATGCCCCCGCTGGGGGCGGGCGCCAACCTCGCGATGCTGGAAGGCGCCGAGCTCGCCGAGTCAATCGCGACCGGGTCCGGGGACCTGGACGAGGCCGTCCGCGCCTTCGAGGACCAGATGTGGGCACGGGCCGGCGGGTGGGCGAGGTTCACGGCGGCCGGACTGGAACGCCTCGTGAGCCCGGACCCCGCCGAAGCCCTCGCCCTCTTCGACCGCGTCCAGCCGTCCTGAGTGCCGGGCCGGGGGGAACAGGCCGGGCCCGGTCTCGACTGTGGCACCCGCGAGTGCTCCGCGCGGTCTTTTCGCGGTGAAGGGCCCCGCGGCGCCTTTCAGCTCCACGACCGGTTCGGCGAGAAGGCGATGGCGGACTCACGGTCGTGGCTGCTCGAGGTTCCCGGGCTTCCCGGATCACGGAGTCCCGGCGCGCAGCCTGCACCGTTCGGACGCCGAGAGGGATGCCCCGGTTGCGGCGTCCTCGGGTGCGCGTCTCGGCCCTACCCCGTTGCCGCCGTCACTGCGGAGGGTCGGAGAACGCCGGGGTGCGGTTCCGGGAGCGGACGAGGACCCCGGTCCGGGCAGCCGCGTCCAAGAGCACCGGGTCGGCCGGCAGTACCAGCGGCGACCAGGCCGGAGCGTCGGGCCAGGCCCCGGCCAGCGCGGCGGCGACGGCCCGGTGGAAGTCGATCAGTACGGTCGGCGCCTCCGCCTCGTTCCAGCGCCGCTCCGCCCAGCACCACAGCAGCACCGTGACGGCGCCGCACCGGCCCGCACCCCGCCGCCTGGCCGGTCCGGCCAGGTCGGACCGCGCGTGCGCCGGTGGCAGGAGGACCTCGACCCGACCCGGATAGACCTCCCCGGTCGAGATTCGCTCCACGGTGGTCACGGTGTCCGCGAGGAGTCCGGCGAGGACCTCGGGGCAGGTCCCCACGGGGACGGCCGCCGTCAGCGACATCGGCACCCTCGCCCACACCGGGTCGGCCTGCTCGGAAACGGACATGCTCCTCCGCGTTCATCTGGCGGCCCGCCTCCCGCCTCCCTCCCCGAAGCGACGGGGAGCCATCGTCCCCCTGGGATTGCGGGATTGCGGACGCGACCCGCAGGCCGCACACGCAAACGAACACTAATAGTATCCGAGGAAACGCATAGAGTTCCTATTCGGTTGCGCCACAGGATTCGCGCCCGGGGTCGCCCACCGGCACATCACCATTGATCTTGTAGCCATCGTCACTGGCAATCGTTTTCCATCACGATAGCTACAAGATCGACGGGGATCTCATGAGGCCGAGCGCCGCCAAGGTGTGCGGGGCGGATCCGGCGATGCGGTACTCCTGCGGACCGGCTACGGCCGCGCCCTCTGACCGCGGCCCGAACACAACGACGCAGGCCCTGAGCCGGGATTCCCGGATCAGGGCCTGCGTTGGGTCTGCGAACTGCGGCGCGCTCGGGAGGATTCGAACCCTAACCCAGGCGAATCGCGATCAGCAGGTGCACCACCCCGCCCGCCGTCGCCCGAGGCGCCGAGCTCCGGGCTTCAGCGGGTGGGGAGCGAGGGGCCGGCTCAGGCGTTGGCGCCGCTCTCGTTGATCGAACCGTTCACCCCGGCGGGGAAGAACCCCCCGGAGGTGGCCTGCTTCGGTGTCAGGTAGACGACGTTGAGAACCTGTGCGGCGCTGCGGCCGAACGCCAACCCGTTGCCGTCGGTGGGCACGATGTTGGCGCGGCCCGAAGAGTCGACCACACCCTGGTCGAGATCGATGTCGCCGTCGAGGCTGTCCCGGGCGTCGGAGACGGCCACCGACGGCGCCTGCAGGCCCTTCGAGTACAGCAGGGTGCGGATGTTGCCCGCGTGGTAGGCCTCGACGGCAAGCAGCCCGGCCGCGGCATCCAGGAAGGTCGCGTTGTCCACCAGCGGGGCGGCGCCCTTGTAGGCGGTCACGCCGACGTCCTCGAAGACGTAGGCGGCCAGCAGGAAGTTCTCCTCGTTGGCATAAGCGTCGAACTTCTGGCCCGGCTGGATGAGGCCGGCGGCCCGGGCGGCGGCAGTGAAGGCGGCGTCGATGTCGATCTCGGGACGCGCCACCGCGGCACCGCCCAGCGCCTTGCGCAGGAAGTCCACGTGCGCCCGCTCGTCGGCGGCGATCTCCTCGGCGTACTGGCGCACGGCCTTGGTCTCGAACGCCACCTTGCGCCCGCCGGTGACGTCGCCGACGTAGCCCTTGCCGCCGATACTCCCGTCCGGCAGCCCTTGGCCGGTGACGGCCTTGAGGTAGAACTCCGCCTCCAGGTACTCCAGGTTCAAAGCGAAGTTGAGGATGGCCGCGTCGCTGGGCCCGCCGCCCTCGCCCTGGGCCAGCGCGGGTACAGCGCCGAGCACGCCGACCGCACCGGCACCGAGCCCGGCGGCGCCCGCGGCCCGGAACAGGCGGCGGCGGTCCATGCCGTTCTCCGCGCTTCGAGCGATGGCCTTGTTGATGAAGAGTTTGTTGAACACGTTGCCTCGCAGTCGGGTTGTGCCGGATCAGCGGAATGTGTCCGCATTTCTCCGGTTGATTGACGCCGATGAGTGGACTCCGCTTTCCAGGCGGGCGAACGGGAGGATCGCTCCCTGGCTCCGTACCGCGTAGGCATTGCCGACCGTCTCTGGGGGTTGATCCCGAGACTCGCGTTGTCTTAGCTCGCGCTCGTTTCCCGGAATGGAGCTCATCGGGAGAAGCGTCGTCGTTGAGCAGGGCGATGGAGCGCGTCGGTATTGCGAAATCCAGGCTTCGTGGGCCTGTGCACAGGATGGCATGCAGATTGTTCCGGCCGCCCGAAGGATGGCGTGTGTCGAACCGCATGCAATCCGGATGTGCGTCGGCGACGAATTCTATTGAGGTCCGCGCTCAATTGAAATGGCTGGAATCGGAGGGGTTCAATCCTGTTTGCGTGACGCGCTGCAGAACAAATCGGTGGATCCGGAGATCACGACGCCGCCCGTGCGTTGAACCGGGAGTCGCGACGCCGGAAGGTTCACGCTGAAGGGACAGCTCAGCCCTTGGGCTGAGGGGACTCCTCGGCGGTGGGCCGGGAGCCGCCGCCAAGCGGCCGAACTCTTCCACGAATCATCCAAGACCGCTCATAAGTGGGCCAAGCGCTACAGCCAGGCCCGCCAGGCCGCCATGGGCGACCGCCTCTCGCCGAGGATCCGACCGTCACGCCCGACGAGCCGTCCGACGTTCAGCGGGCGTGGGTGGAGCGCCGCGCCGTGGTGACCGCCGAGCGGAATCGGCTCGTCGACGAGGGCAACGCCGATGGCCCCACGGCTGGGGGCGCGCTGACCCGTCGATCACGCTTCGGGTCTACGCGCACGTGATCGATGGGCAGGTGGCCACCGTCGCCGACACCTTCGCGGACATCCTGCGCAAGGCCGGGTAGCGGGGAGCGCTTGTTAGTACAGGTATTAGCACAAAGGCCGGTTCCGAAGATCGGAACCGGCCTTTGACCTGGGCGCGCTCGGGAGGATTCGAACCCCCAACCTTCTGATCCGTAGTCAGATGCTCTATCCATTGAGCTACGAGCGCTGATTCGGTTGTGCGCCCTCCGTCGGGGTGTTCCCTGCGGAAGACGTGTATGACTCTACCACGGTGAACGGAGCGCTTTCGCCCGGTTATCCGCCGACGGCAGGGGCGTGTGAGGGACGTCCCATGGGGCCTCCGCCGACCGGGGTGTCCCGGCGGAGGCCCCATGCTGGGGACGGGGCTGACGGGTCCCTCAGGCCGTGGCCTCCTTGACCGCCTGGGACCAGAGGTCGACTGCCTGGTCGATCTGGTCTGCGGTGACGATGAGCGGCGGGATCATGCGGACGACGTTGCCGTGCGGCCCGCAGGTGAGCAGGAGCAGGCCCTTCTCGGCCGCGGCCTTGTGGGCGCGGGTGGCGGTCGCGGCGTCCGGGGAGCCGTCGGGGGCGGTGAACTCGTTGCCGACCATCAGGCCCGGGCCGCGCACGTCGCCGATCACGTCGTGGTCGGCGGCCACGCCCTCCAGGCCGCGCGTGAGGCGTCCGCCCATCGCTGCGGCGTTGGCGACCAGGCCCTCGTCCTCGATGACGTCGAGGGTTGCCAGCGCCGCCGCGCACGAGACAGCGTTGCCGCCGTAGGTACCGCCCTGCGACCCCGGCCAGGCCTTCTCCATCAGCTCGTGCGGCGCCGCGATCCCCGACAACGGGAAGCCGCTCGCCAGGCCCTTGGCGATGATGGTGATGTCGGGCCGGATGCCCGCGTGCTCGTGGCCCCAGAAGGCGCCGGTGCGCCCGAAGCCGGTCTGCACCTCGTCGACGACCAGCAGGATGCCGTGCTGGTCGGCGCGCTCGCGCAGTCCTCGCAGGAAGGCCGCAGGCGCCGGGACGTAGCCGCCCTCGCCAAGCACGGGCTCGACGAAGATCGCCGCGGTGTCCTTCGGCGCGCTGACCGTGGCCAGCTGGTAGTCCAGCTCGCGCAGGGCGAACTCCGTGGCCTCCTCCTCGCTCATCCCCAGCCGGTAGGCGTAGGGGAAGGGGGAGACCACGACGCCCGGCATCAGCGGACCGATGCCCGCGCGGATCTTGGTGCCCGAGGTGGTCAGCGACGCGGCCGCCATGGTGCGCCCGTGGAAGCCGCCCTGGAAGACGATCGCGTTCTGTCGGCCGGTGGCCTGGCGCGCCAGCCGCAGTGCTGCCTCGACCGCCTCGCTGCCGGAGTTGACGTAGAAGAGCCGGTCGAGTCCTGCGGGCAGCACGCCGCCCAGCCGCTCCGTGAGCTGGAGCAGGGGCCGGTGCATGACCGTGGTGTACTGGCCGTGCACGAGCGTGGCGACTTGGCGCTGCGCGGCCTCGACGACCCGGGGGTGGCAGTGGCCGGTGCTGGTGACCCCGATGCCGGCGGTGAAGTCGAGATAGCGGCGGTCGTCCTCGTCGTAGATGTAGACACCTTCGCCCCGCGCCGCCAGCACAGGTGTGGCCTGCTTGAGCAGGGGAGAGAGCGCGGCCGACGGCTCAGCCATCATCAGACCTCTTCCGTAGGATTGTTGACAATCGACAGAGCTATGGAATCATCCCACATGAGGCGGTGTCCAGGTCCGTGCCTACCCCCGCGCGGATCCGGGCATCGCCGCTGGAACGAACACATCGACGGCGGCGGTTAGCCCGCGCTCGCCGCTGGGAAGGCGTCCCCTCGGAGAACCGGGGAACCCTCCGCGGCGCCCTCGCGCGTGCGGCGAACGCACCGCTACCCACCAGCCCAGAAGGGGATGTAGCGCAATGACCTTGGCCGAACGGGAGACGCAGGTCGTCGAGCGCGTGCCCAAGCAGCTCTTCGCCGGCGGCACGTGGCGCGACGCGCGCAGCGGAGCGGTGTTCAAGGTCGAGGACCCCTCCACGGGGTCCGTGCTGTGCGAGGTCGCCGACGCCGGAACCGAGGACGGCTTCGCCGCTCTGGACGCCGCCGTCGCCGCGCAGCCCTCGTGGGCCAAGCACGCGCCGCGCGAGCGCGGTGAGATCCTGCGGCGCGCCTACGAGCTGCTCATGCAGCGCCAGGACGACCTCGCGCTGCTGATGACCCTGGAGATGGGCAAGCCCTTCGCGGAGGCCAAGGGCGAGATCGCCTACGCCGCCGACTTCCTGCGCTGGTTCTCCGAGGAGGCCGTGCGCATCGAGGGCGGCTACTCCCTCTCGCCCAACGGCCAGGCGCGCTTTCTGATCATGCGCCAGCCGGTGGGGCCCTCCATGCTGATCACGCCGTGGAACTTCCCCATGGCCATGGGCACGCGCAAGATCGGCCCGGCCATCGCCGCGGGCTGCACCATGGTCCTCAAGCCCGCACAGCAGACCCCGCTGTCCGCGCTCGCGCTGGCCGACATCCTGCGCGAGGCCGGGCTGCCCGAGGGCGTGCTCAGCGTGCTGCCCACCTCCGACGCGGGCGGGGTCACCGAGCCGCTGCTGCGCGACGGGCGCATCCGCAAGGTCTCCTTCACCGGCTCCACGGGCGTCGGCCGCAAGCTGCTGGAGCAGAGCGCCGACCAGGTATTGCGCACGTCCATGGAGCTCGGCGGCAACGCCCCGTTCCTGGTCTTCGACGACGCCGACCTCGACGCCGCCGTCGAGGGCGCCATGCAGGCCAAGATGCGCAACATCGGCGAGGCGTGCACCGCGGCCAACCGCCTCTACGTGCAGTCCGGCGTCGCCACCGAGTTCGCCCGCAAGCTCAGCGAGCGCATGGGCGCCCTCAAGCTCGGCCGCGGCACCGAAGACGGCGTCCAGGTCGGCCCGCTGATCGACGCCAAGGCCCGGGAGAAGGTGCAGAGCCTCGTCGACGACGCCGTGGGCCGCGGTGCCCGCGTGCTCGTGGGGGGCTCCGCCGGCGACGGCGACGGCTACTTCTACCGCCCCACGGTGCTGGCCGACGTACCGCAGTCGAGTGAGCTCTCCACCACGGAGATCTTCGGCCCGGTGGCCCCGATCATCTCGTTCGACACCGAGGACGAGGCGCTGGCCGCCGCCAACGACACCGAGTACGGCCTGGTCAGCTACCTGTACACGCGCGACCTCAACCGCGCCCTGCGGGTATCGGAGGCCCTGGAGACCGGCATGGTGGGGCTGAACCAGGGCATCGTCTCCAACCCTGCCGCGCCCTTCGGCGGCGTCAAGCACTCCGGCCTCGGCCGCGAGGGCGGCACCGTGGGCATCGAGGAGTTCCTGGAGACCAAGTACATCGGGGTCGGCGGCGTGTAGCCGCCGAGCCGGAGCGGTCCGGAGCCGGAGACAGAGCCGGAGACGGCGAGGGGGCGTCCGCAGCGTCGGGCGCCCTTTTCACTGCTCCTCGGCCGCCAGGCGGTCGAGTTCGGCGTGCAGCTCGCGGGCGAGCCGGCGCGCCCGCACCAGGCGCGCGGGGCGCCCGGTGTGCTCCGGTTCCTCCGCGCTCTGCGGCGGGTCCGGCGCGCTGTCGTGGGCCGCGCTGTCGGCACCCGCGGCGCCTGCGGTCCCGACGAAGGCGCTGTCCGGCGCGCTTTCGGCGAAGGCGGTGCCCGGATGCAGCCGCAGCTGCTCGGCCGACTCGTCGGCCTCGATATCGAACACCACTCGGTCCGAGCGGTGCCAGCTCTCGAACCACTCCAGCGGCGCGCCCTCGCGGTCGAAGGTGCTGCCTTCCAGCAGCAGCAGCGGCGCATCGGCGTGCACGCGCAGCGCGTCGGCGATGGCGGGGTCGGCCGGTACCGCGCGGACCTGGCGCCGCCCGGTGACGGGCCGTGCGCCGAAGCGGGACTCCAGCAGTCGGTGCAGCGACGCGTCGGTCAGCATGTCCGCGTCCAGCCCCGGCACCCGATCGGTCGGCAGCCACGTGCGCACGTACGACAGCGGGTCGCCCTCGACCGAGCGGACGCGCTCCAGCCGCAGCACCGCCCGCGTGCCCAGGTGGCGCGCGACGTGGGCGGGCGGGATGGCCGCCTCCTCCAGCCGGACGACCCGGGTGGCCAGGTCCAGTCCGCTGCGGGAGAACTGGTCGAACATCCCGGTGACGCGCTGCACCAGGCGCCGGTGCTCCACCTGGCCCATGGCCACCGCCGCGCGACCGGGGTCGCGGCGGATGGAGCCCTCCTCCTCCAGCGTGCCCAGCGCCTGGCGGACGACGCTGCGCGAGACGCCGAAGCGCTCCTGCAGGGCGGCCTCGCTGGGCAGGGTGTCGCCGGGCGAGATCGCCCGGTCGCGGATCTCGGCGCGCAGCTCCGCCGCGATCTGCGCGTACAGCGGGCGGGGATCGGACCGGTCGACGGACATGGTCGGCATTGTAGGGCTCAGGCGGCGGCCTGGGCGGTCTGCCAGATGTGGCCCCATCCCGGCGCCAGCTCCGCTGCGCGGCCGATGGCCAGCACCAGGCTGGACTCGCGGGCGATGCCCCGGCCGGCGATGTCGAAGGCGGTGCCGTGGTCGACCGAGACCCGCACCACCGGGAGGCCGACGGTGATGTTCACGCCGTCGTCCCCGTAGACCGCCTTGAACGGGGCGTGCCCCTGGTCGTGGTAGCAGACGGTGACCAGCTTCCACCTGCCCTGCACCGCCTGCGGGATGAGCGCGTCGGCCGGCAGGGGCCCGGACGCGTTGATTCCCGCCTCACGCGCCCGCTGGACCGCCGGCGCCAGCACATCGGCGTCCTCATCGCCGAACAGCCGGTTCTCTCCGGCGTGCGGGTTGAGCCCGGCCAGTCCGATGGGCTCGTCGGGGCGGCCCAGCGCCGCCGCGAACGCGCCCGCCAGGCGCAGCACCGCGTCGGTGCGCGCGGGGGTGACGAGCCGGATCGCCTCGGCCAGCGACACGTGGGTGGTCAGGTGGAAGAAGTACAGGTCTCCGGCCGACAGCACGAGGCTGAAGTTCTCGACACCGAACTCGTGGGCCAGCAGTTCGGTGTGGCCCGGCCAGGCGTGCCCGCCCAGGTGCATGGCCGCCTTGTTCAGCGGCGGGGTGACGATGCCGTCGACCTCCCCGCGCCGGGCGAGGTCGCAGGCCGCCATCACGTAGCGCGCGGCCCCGTCGCCGGCCTCGCCGCTCAGCTCGCCGTAGGGCAGGTGCCCCAGAGAGGGGCCGACCTGGACGACGTCGATGCGCTCGGGGTCGGCGCCGGCCCGCTCCGCAGACGCGACCGCGCGGACCCGCTCCGGGTCGCCGCCGGCCAGTCGGACGCCGGTCCGCAGCGAGTCGGCGTCGCCCACGACGACCGGGCGGCAGACCTCGCGGACCTCCGGATGGTTCAGCAGCGACTTCGCGGTGATCTCCGGACCGATCCCGGCGACGTCGCCGAGGGTGATCGCCAGGGTGGGTCGGGTCATGACCGGTACCTCCTGTGTCGGACCGCCGTGACGGCGGTGAGCAGTGCGTCGGGGGCGCCGAACCCCCCGGCCTTGGTGACGATGGGGCGGCCGTGCAGCCTCCCGCCGGAGAGGGTCCCGGCGGGAACGCCCGGGGCCACCTCTCCGGTGAGGGCGATGGCGGTGGCGCCGAGCGCTTCGGCGAGGGCGCGCGCGCCGTCGCCGCCGGTGACCACGAACCCCGACACCGGGTTCCGTACGGCGAGGCCGGCGGCCAGCGCGCCGAACCGGCGGGCGACCTCTGCGGGATCGAGCCCGCCGCCGCGCTCGTCGGGTGCGACGATCGCGAGCGCTTCGCCGGAGTCGGCCAGCAGTTCTTCGGTGGAGGCGCTCCACGCCGTCCACGCGGCGTCTCCGGCCAGGTCCGCGGCGGTACAGTGCCGGACGGGCAGGCTTTCGGAGAGCCGGGCGACCTGCTCGCGCGTCGCCGCGTGCAGGGACGTCACGACGACCAGCACCGGCGCCGGCGTCTCGGCCCTGGCCCAGGCCCGGCCCATCGGCCCGGCGAGGCCGGCCGAGCCGACCGGCACCGCGCGGCGGCCCAGGAGGGCGATCGCGGCGGCGAGGCACTCCAGGTCCGCTTGAGTACCGGCGTCGGCGACCACGATCGGCCCCGCCGCGCCGAGGCGTTCGGCGTCCGCCGCAGGGTCGGCGCCCTCCAGCCGCACGTGCGCGGCGCCGAGCAGGGTGGGGATGTGGCTTTCGCGGACGGGCGTGACGGGGTCGTCGCCGACCGGGGTGCGGGCCGCGGGGGTGCCCTCGACCAGCAGGACGCCGTCGGCGACGGTGCGCCCGGCTTCGGGGAAGGCGGGGCAGACCACGGCGACCGCGTCGGGCGACCACGCGCTGCGCGCGGCCTCCACTTCGGCGGCGAGCTGCCCGCGCAGGGTGGAGTCGACCTTCTTGTAGAGGCGGCGGGCGCCGCTGTGCCGGCGTACCCGCTCCCGGACGGCTGCAGCGGCGTCCTGGGCGGCCATCGCGCGCGAGTCGGTGCTGGCCGCGACCACGTCGGCGCTGCCGGCGCCGGGGCCTCCGCTGAGCAGCAGCTCGGTGGACCAGCCCGCGTGCAGGAAGCGCACGGCCGTGTCGCCGGCGCCGGTCAGGTCGTCGGCGACCATCGCGATGGCGTGGCCCGCATCCTTCTCGTACGTCACGGCTTCAAGGACTCCTTCCCGGCGGTCGCGCCCGGGGCGTCCGCGCTGCCGGCTTCGGCCGCGGCCTCCTCGGCACGGGCGCCGTTCGCTCCGCTGCGCTTGAGTGCCCATGAGGTCAGCATCGGCGCGAACACCGCGGTGACCAGAACGCACCCGGCGACCTGGGAGGCTGCGGCGCCGACGTAGTCCTGGAAGGCGGGGTCGGCCGCGGCGACGATCGCCGGTGTCGCGATGGAGTTGCCCGAGGTGGTCGCGGCAGCGAAACCGATGCCGCTCTCGCCGCCGCGGCGCAGCAGCAGCCGGTAGCCCAGGTAGACCAGCACGCCGGTGACGGGCGTGATCAGCAGGCCCAGGACGACGCCGCTGAGGCCGCCGGAGGCGACCTCGGCGAGGTCGATGCCGGTACCCAGCGCGAAGGAGAAGAACGGGATGACGATCGCGGGCACGGGCTCCAGCGTCCGGCGCCACCCGCCGTCGATGTTGCCGACGACCACGCCCAGGACGAAGGGGACCACGGCGGCGAGCAGGGACGTGAAGGGGATCTCGCCGAGCCCGGATGCGCCGATGAACAGCAGTGCGAAGAACGGGCCGTCGTTGATGGCGCCCGCGATGTAGGCGCCTCGGTCGCGGGCGCGCCCGTACTGGCCGGTCAGCGCCAGCCACAGGCCGCCGTTGGAGTTGGTCGTGGCGGCGAGCAGGGCGAGGATCGACACGCCGAACAGCCCGTCGGGGCCGGTCGCCAAACCCAGCGCGACGATGAGCAGCCCGGGGACGATGCTCTTGCCCAGCAGGACCACACCGATGGTGGCGAGGACGGGCCCGCCGGTGCGCATCGTGACCTGCGTGCCGGTGGCGAAGATGAGGAGCGCGATGAGTGGAAGCGCGCTGTCCTTGAAGAGCGCCGTGGTGAACCCGCCGATCTCCAGGGCGCCGGGGGCGAAGGTGCCCAGCAGCGAGCCCAGGATCAGCGGGATGAGCATGAGCCCTCCGGGCAGCCGGTTCATGGTCCCGAACAGCGGAACAAGCGTGCCATGGCCTTCGCGCACGACCGCTCCTCTCCGGGGCTGGGATGTGGTTGAAGCCCCGATGCTTGCTTCGCGAACGTATTGTACGGACAGATTGTACGTACAATTCTCTGCCGCTGCGACGCGAGGGTCGCGCGGGACGACACCACCGCGCTCCGGCTCCGGGCGTGGCTGTCGGCCGCGGGAGACCCGTGTCCAACCGGCCGGGCCGGGCGCGCCGCCGGGTGCCTCGCGGCGGGTGTGCGCGCGGTGCGGACCGGGGGTGCCTGCATCACGCGTCCGAACGCACGGTCGCGGCGGCCGCGCCCGCCCTGTGCACGGCGAGGCCCCGCGCCGCCCGTTCGGGGAGGGGCGCCGCGGGGCCGCGGGAAGGCACGCGCGGTCGGGGAGCCGGAACCCTACGGCGAGCAAAGCGTGGTGTCCCGCCGGGACCGGGTACCGCAGGGCGCCGACGGGGGCGCCGGAACGATGCCTAGCAAGAGACTTGCGGGGCGCCGGGCTCGGTGCTTCCTGCCAGGCGAGCGAGTGGCGCAGGCGCGGAGTGCCATCGGGTGGCGCTCGGCCGACCGGCGGACGGCTCGCGCGACGCGTCGTCGGCGGCTGCGGTGCGGCGGGCGGGCGCGGCGCCACGTCTCACGCGGTGCGGCGGGCGGGCGTCTGGCGCCCGCCCGCCGCCGGGGAGCGGGCCCCGTCGGCGGTCGGCGGGCCAGGCCGCTCAGCCCCGACTCGCGAGCCGGCGGCTGACCGGTCAGTCGCCGGCCGCCGGGGCACCGCCGATCGCCGATCGGCTGGTCGTCGCGTTGATGCGCTCGACGGTGTCGAGCATGTGCGACTCGATGAGGGAGAGCAGCCGCTTCTCGTCGCCCTCCGTTATGGCGTTCAGCAGCTTCTGGTGCTCGTCGACGAGTTCGGCGGCTTCGGGATAGACGTCCTGCATCACCGTCAGGCACATGCGGGTCTCCACGAGCAGCGTCTGCCCCATGCGCTCCAGCCGCCGGTTGCCCGAGCAGCTCACCAGGGTCTGGTGGAAGGCCTGGTCGGCGTCGCTCATCTCGGTGCGGTCGCCGGTCTCGGCGGCCTCGGCCAGGCGGTCCAGCGAGCCGGTCAGGCGCGCCAGCGCCTCGCCCCGGTTGCCGCGCATGATCAGCTCGCAGGAGGCGCGCTCCACCGCGAGGCGCGCCACGTAGATGTCGCGGACGTCTTCGGCTTCGAGCTCGCGGACGAACAGGCCGCGGTGGCGCTCGCTGCGCAGCAGCCCCTCCTGCACCAGCCGCTGCATCGCTTCGCGGAGGGGGCCCCGGCTCACCCCCAGCTGCGCCGCGAGGTCCGTCTCGCCCAGCTGGTCGCCGGGCGCCAGGTGGCCGTACATGATCGCCGAGCGGAGCTGGTCGGCGATCAGCGCGGCGGTGGACCTCCGCGGCACGGGTTCGAGCCCGCTGTGGGAGTTCATGGCATCCGTACTCCTCTCGTCCTCACGTTCCGTCGTTCGCCGGGTGCCCGCCGCAGCGCCGCGGCGGGCACCCGGGGGTCAGCGTTCGGCCGCGGCGGCTGCACCGGCCCCTGCGCGGAACAGCGTGCCGAGCCCGTCGCGGGGCGCGGCGGCGCCCGCAAGGCGCAGCCCTTCCCACACGCTGACCTGGTTGGCGGTCAGCACGGTCTTGCCCAGCCGCTCCTCCAGGGCGTCCAGGATCGCCGCGCTGTGCAGCGCGGTGTCGGGCACCAGGACGGCCTCGGCCTCGGGGTGGTCGCCCGCCGCGACCCACTCCAGCACGTCGTCGGCCTCCAGAGTGCCGACCTCGGCGGCGGTGACGATACCCCGACCCGCCCACGCGACGACGTCGATCCCGGCGGTGCCGAGGAACTCCACGAAGCGCTCGGCGACGTCCTCCGGGTAGCTGGCGGCGATCGCGACGCGGCCGATCCCCAGCGTCTTCAGCGCGTTGACGAACGCGAACGACGTGCTGGAGGCCGGTGCGCCCGCCTCGTCGCCCACAGCCTCGGCCTGGGCGCGGGCGCCCTCCCGGCCGAAGACGAAGCTCCCGCTGGTGCAGGCCCACACGGCGGCGTCGACCCCGCGCGCCCGCAGCTCGCGGGCGCCCTCGCCGAGGACGTCGGAGCCGCCCACGTCCAGCAGCGCGTCGACCCGGTGGGCGTCCTCGCGCATCAGGGTGTGCACGAGGTGCAGTCGGACGTCGCCGCCCAGCAGCTCCTCGAACACCGGGTAGTCGTCTTCGGCGCTGTAGCCGGGGTAGAGGAACCCGATACTGGCCATCTGCGTACACCTCCCCTTCCAGGGCTCGCTGTCGTTGGGTCCGGCCTTCATGCGGCGTTGCTGCGGGCGGTGGCGTCGACGAGGTGCTGGCCGTGGGCCACCGGCTGCCGGCCCACGGCCTGCAGCGCGGCCCACATGGTCACCTGGTTGGCGGCGATCACCGGCTTGCCGAGCATGCGCTCCAGCGGCGCGATGATGTCGTAGGTGAGCACGTTCGTGCAGCTGATGAACACGGCTTCGGCGTCGGGCCGGTCGGCGTCGCGCACCGCCTGCACGACTTCGGAGTAGGTGGTCTTCCAGATGTGGCCCAGCAGGCCCAGGCCGACGCTGGAGGTGGACTCGATCCCGTGCTCGGACAGGTAGTTGAGCAGCCGCTCGGTGACGCTGTCGACGTAGGGCGTCACTACCGCGATGCGGTGCACGTCCAGTGCCTCCAGCGCTTGGATCGTCGCCCCGGAGGTGGTGACCGCGGCGGGCGCGCCCGCGTCCAGGATGCTCTGGCGCAGGCGCTGCTGCCCCTCGGCGCCGTGCACGAAGCTGCCCGACGCGCACGCGTAGCCGACCACCAGCGGTTCGGGGGCCAGCAGGTTGCGGGTCGCCCGCGACACGTCGTCGCCGTCGCACAGCGCCGAGGCCTGGTCGACGGTCACCGGCACCGGGACGAACGGCAGCCGCGTGACGTAGAGCGAGACGTCGTCGGGCGCCCAGCGCCACAGTTCGCGGTCCAGCGCGAAGTCGTAGGGGGCGACGATGCCCACGCCCGACTGCCACGGGGTCTCGGCCAGGGCGGAGAGCTCCACCACGTCGGCGGAGCCCGCAGGCGTGGACCCGTTCGCGTCCGTGCCGGGGTCGGGGGCGGTCTCAGGGTGCTTGAGGAGGACCCGCTCTTCCTGTTCGCCGCCGTTCACCGGGTCTCCGGCGGTCCGATCGGTCCGCATTGGTCACTCACCTCCTTCTCTGCGTGTTATCGGTTTCGGGGCCGCGGGTGCGCGGCCCCCGGGGGAGGCGCCGGAGCGCTGTCAGCTAGTCCTCCAAACGCCGGTAGGTGAGGCGTTCTCCGATCGCGCCGGAGCGCCAGACGTCGTGGCAGGCCTCGGCCATGGGGCCCAGGCCCTCGACGATGCTGGCGTAGACGTTGCCCGGCACCCAGCCGACGTCGCCGTTGAGCAGCAGGTTGTTGCGGCCGTAGAAGATGGCGAGGTCGATGACGCCCGGCAGGTGGTCGATGCCCTTCTCCTCCTTGAAGCGGCGGTCGAGCATGCCGCCGGGGAAGGAGAAGTAGACGACGTCGCCGGGGATGGGGGTGACCGTGGGGTTCTCCTGGCCGGGCTCCTCGGGGGCGAACCGGGGGACCATGGCGTAGACCTCGTTGCGGGCGTACTTGGCGTGGTAGATGTCGCTGCCCTGGGGGAGCGCCTCCCACACCGCGTCGCAGGTGCGCGGGGCGTCCTTCTCGAGCAGTTCGGCCACGCAGGAGACGCCGCGCTTCTCCAGGCTGATGGTCATGTACCTGGGCATCGTCGGTTGGGCCTTTCTAACTGGGCACCGTGACGCACCGCCGAGGACACGGGTCGGGCGTTCCCGGGCGGGAGGTGGGACGGGGCTGGGGCCGGCCGGCTCGGGAGGTCGGGTGCGGATCCGCCGCGGCGGGGCGCGGCGGGCGGTCGGCCGATCATAGGACTTATCGTGGTTCTCAAGCGGTGAGGCTCTGTCCCGCAGCCGCCCGTGGCGGGCGCCGCCGGTTTGTCGAGTCGTGTCAACTTGTCAACGCGCAGTCCCCGATCCCCGGCGACGCGACGCGATGCGGGGCATCAGGTTCGACGGTGCTGATTGTCGACAATCATACGATCGTAAAGCCCGACAGGGCAACGTTCGGGCGGGTTGGCGTGTTACGTCGCCGCGCCTTCGCGGTGCCGCGCCGGTGCCGCTCCCTGTGGCAGCGGGGCGGCGTCCCGGAGCTTTCCGTCGGGCCGGCGAGGGTGCGCGGCGCCCGCAGATCGACCCTGCTCACCACCGCCCCGTCAACTTCCCGCATATTGTTGACAATCCTACGGGCTCTGCCTAGCGTTTCAACCGCATCGCGGTCCCCGGCCATTGGACGGCGGTGATCGCGGGTAGGCAGAGCAGCGAAACCGCTTGGCCGACCACGTCTGTTGAACCCGGAGCCGCTCGCAGTGACACCCCTCAACAAGCCGCAGACCCACCTCGCCGTCCTGCACGGCGGTGAGCTGCCCCCAGGCAGCGCGCGCCTCGACGACCACCCCGGGCTCGCGTCCGTGCGCTACGCCACCGCCGACCACCTCGGCGAGGTCCTGCCCGGCGCCGACGCCCTGTTCGTCTGGGACCTGTTCTCCGAGGCGCTGGAAGCCGCCTGGCCCAAGGCCGACAGCCTGCGCTGGGTGCACGCCGCCACCGCCGGAGTCGACAACCTGATGTTCGACGGCCTCGTCGGAAGCGACGTGGTCGTGACGAACTCCCGCGGCGTCTTCGACGAGCCGATGGCCGAATACGTTCTCGGCCTGGTGATCGCCTTCGCCAAGGACCTGCCCGCCACGCTCGGCCACCAGAGCCGCCGCGAGTGGCGCCACCGCGAGACGGAACGCGTCGGCGGCAAGCACGCCCTGGTGATCGGTACCGGGCCCATCGGCCGCGCCATCGCCCGCCGGCTGCGCGCCGTCGGCATGACCGTCGAGGGCGCCGGCCGCACCGCGCGGCCCGAGGATCCCGACTTCGGTACCGTCGTCGAAGCCTCCCTGGACACCGCCGCCCCCGGACTGGCCGAGGCGCTGCCGCGCGCCGACTACGTCGTACTGGCCGCGCCGCTCACCGACGCCACCCGCGACCTCGCCGGCGCCGCCTTCCTCGCGCGCATGCGGTCCGGCGCCCGGCTGATCAACGTCGGCCGCGGCCAGCTGGTCGACGAGGACGCGCTCGTGCGCGCCCTGCACGCCGGCTCGATCGCCGGGGCCGCGCTCGACGTCGCACGCACCGAGCCGCTGCCCGCGGCATCCCCGCTGTGGGACGCCCCTGGCGCCCTTGTGTCACCGCACATGTCCGGCGACGTCGTGGGCTGGCTGGACGAGCTTGTCGGCCTCTTCACCGACAACCTGGACCGCTTCCTCGGCGGAAGCCCGCTACGCAACGTCGTCGACAAGCGGCGCGGGTACGTCTCCGGTCCCTGACACCGCCCTGGACCCGCCGGGGTCCGCGCTCCGCCCACCACGTGCCGACGTCAGGAAGGACTGAGATTGAGTACCAAGTTCGAGGGGCTGGACCAGGGCGACGCTGAGGCGCCGCGCGACGAGGAGGGCGCCGCCTCCGCGCAGGCCGACTCGCCCGCCTGGATGCCGGCCACCGAGCTGCTCGGGGCCTACGCCCGCGGCGAGCTGTCACCGGTGGAGGCCACCGAGGCCGTTCTGGAGGCCGTCGAGCGCGGCAACCCCGCGCTGAACGCCTTCTGCCTGGTCGACGCCGAGGCCGCGCGCGAGGCCGCGCGCGGGTCCGAGGAGCGCTGGCGCAGCGGCGAGCCGCTCGGCCGCCTCGACGGCGTGCCGACGTCGATCAAGGACATCATGCTGACCCGCGGTTGGCCCACCCTGCGCGGATCGCTCAACACCGACCCGGACCAGACCTGGGCGGAGGACTCCCCGGTGGTGGCGCGGCTGCGTGAGGAAGGCGCGGTCTTCGTCGGCAAGACCACCACACCCGAGATCGCCTGGAAGGGCGTCACCGACAGCCCGCTGTACGGCGTGACCCGCAACCCCTGGGACCTCGACAAGACCCCCGGCGGCTCCAGCGGCGGCGCTGCGGCCGCCGTGGCCGCGGGCATGGGCCCCCTGGCGACGGGCACCGACGGCGGCGGGTCGGTGCGCATCCCGGCCAGCTTCTCCGGCATCTTCGCGATCAAGCCCACCTGGGGCCTGGTTCCGCACTACCCGGCCAGCGCCTTCGGCAGCCTTGCCCACTCCGGACCGATGACCCGCACCGTCGCCGACGCGGCGCTCATGCTCGACGTCATCGCCCGGCCCGACTACCGCGACTGGGCCCGGCTGCCCTCGCCCGCCTACTCCTTCGCCGAGTCGCTGGAGACCCCCGTGCGCGGGCTGCGCATCGCCTACAGCCCGGCGCTGGGCCACCTGTCGGTCGACCCGGAGGTCGCCCGCATCGTCGCCGACGCGGCCGCGGCGTTCGAGGAGCTCGGTGCGGTGGTCGAGCAGGCGGATCCCCCGATCCCCGAGTCGCTCGAACACTTCCAGATCCTCTGGTACACCGGCGCCGCCAAGGCCACCGAGGCCCTCGGCGACGCCCAGCGGGAGCGGCTCGACCCCGGCCTGCGGGAGATCGTCGAGGAGGGCCTGACCTACTCCGCGCAGGACTACCTGACCGCCATGGCCACGCGGATGTCCATGGGCGAGGCGATGGGGCGGTTCCACCGGGAGTACGACCTGCTGCTGACCCCTGCCATGCCCGTCCCCGCCTTCGAAGCGGGCCTGGAGGCGCCCTCCGGCTGGGGCGAGCGCCGCTGGACCTCCTGGGCCGGCTTCAGCTACCCGTTCAACATGACCCAGCAGCCGGCAGCGAGCGTGCCGTGCGGCTTCACCGGGTCCGGCCTGCCGGTGGGCCTGCAGGTCGTCGGCCCGCGCCACGGCGATCCGCTGGTCATGGCGGCCTGCCGCGCGTTCGAGACCGCGCGGCCCTGGGCGCACCTGCGTCCCTGACCTGGGCGCACCTGCGCCCCTGAGGGGGAGGAGTTCAGCGCCCGGTGCGCCCGCCCGCGCACCGGGACTTTCGTCCCGGACGTTTCATGGCTTTCGGCGGTGCTTGTCCTTCGGTCGGCGGCTACCGTCGTACACGGGCAGGAACAGCGAGCGAAACGAGGCGTCGATGACGACCGCAGGTGCGCGGGGCGCGGAATCCGGGCCCGACTCCATCCGCGTCTTCCTGGTCGACGACCACGAGGTGGTCCGGCGCGGAGTGGCCGCCATGCTGGAGAGCGAGCCGGACATGGAGGTCGTCGGCGAGGCGGGCACCGCCGAGCAGGCGCTCGCCCGCATTCCGCTCGCCGCACCCGACGTCGCGATCCTGGACGTGCGGCTGCCCGGCGGGTCCGGTGTCGGCGTCTGCCGCGAGGTCCGCTCCGACCACCCCGCCATCGCCTGCCTGATGCTGACGTCCTTCGCCGACGACGACGCGCTCTACGACGCGGTGATGGCCGGCGCCGCGGGCTACGTCCTCAAGCAGATCCACGGCGCCGACCTCGTCGGCGCCGTGCGCACCGTCGCCGCCGGAGGGTCGCTGCTGGACCCGGCCAGCGCCGGGCGCATGCTGGACCGGCTGCGCGAAGGGCCGCCCGAGCCCGACCCGCTGGCCGAGCTCAGCCCGCAGGAGCGCCAGATCCTCGACCTGATCGGCGAGGGGATGACCAACCGGCAGATCGGTGAGCGGCTGTACCTGGCGGAGAAGACGGTCAAGAACTACGTGTCCAGCCTGCTGTCCAAGCTGGACCTCAAGCGCCGTACGCAGGCGGCGATCCTCGTCGCGGAGCTGCGCAGCAAGCGCCGCTGAGGCCGGCCGCTCGCGACCAGCGTTGATCTTGTAGCTATCGCAAATGGCAATCGCTTTCCTTAACGATAGCTACAAGATCAACGGGGTTCGGTGCGCTTGCTCAGGCGGGCACTCGGGCGCTGCCTTGGCGGCGGCTGTGCAACGGGACGCTCCAGCGCAGCGTGGTCCCCTTGCCGGGCAGCGGATCGACGGTGAACTCACCGCCCAGCGACAGCGCCCGCTCGGCCAGGTTGCGGAGCCCGCTGCGCCGGCCGTCCTCGGGGATGCCGCGCCCGTCGTCGTCGACCTGCAGGGTCAACCGCTCATCGGCCTGGACCGACACGTGCACCTCGGAGGCGCCGGCGTGCCGCGCGACGTTGGACAGCGCCTCGCCCAGCACGGCCAGCAGTTGCTCGCCGACCTCCTCGGGCACCGACGTGTCGATCGATCCCTCCAGCCGCACGCCGGGTTGGCAGCCCAGCGAGCGCGCGCTGCCCTCGGCGGCGGTCAGGATCCGGTCGCGCAGCGACGTGTGCTGGGGCTGCGACGGCAGCTGCAGCGCGAAGACGGTCGAGCGGATCTCGCGGATGGTCTCGTCCAGATCGTCGATGGTGCGCTGAACGCGGTCCCCGGCCTCGGCGTCGCCGATCAGCCGGACCGTGCTCATCAGCGTCATCGCCGAGGCGAACAGCCGCTGGATCACCACGTCGTGCAGGTCCTTGGCGATGCGGTCGCGCTCCTCCAGCACCACCAGCCGCTCGGCGTCGCGGCGGGCCTCCGCCAACTCGAGCGCCACCGCCGCCTGCGCGGAGAAGGCGTCGATCATCCGCTGCGTGGCTTCGTTGAAGGGGGAGCGGGCGCTCATCTTGCCCAGCAGCAGCACGCCGCGGGTGTGCTCGGGGGTGCCGATCGGCACCAGCAGACCGGGGCCGAAGCCGCGGTGGGTCAGCATGGGGCACTTGGCCTGGCGCAGGTCGGAGATGGTGGCCGGCGCGCCGTTGCGGTAGACCCAGCCGCACTTGGTGTCCTCCATCGTGACCGGGCTGCCGATGACCTGCTCGGCGACCGGGCCGTCGGCGATCTCGGCCACGAGGTCGCGCTCGCGCGAGTCGGGCAGTAGCACGATCGCGACGTCGGCGTCGGACATCTCGCGCGACTGCTGTGCGAGGTAGCCGAGCACCTCGTCGCTGTCGGCGCCGGAGAGCAGCCGCGTGGTGACCTCGGTCGACGAGGCCAGCCAGCGCTCGCGCAGCCGGGTCTCCTCGTACAGCCGGGCGTTCTCGATCGCCACGCCGGCCGCGGTGGCCAGCGCGGTCACGATGGCCTCGTCCTCCTCGTCGAACTCCCCGCCGTTGCGCTTCTCAGTGAGGTAGAGGTTGCCGAACACCTCCTCGCGCACCTGGACGGGGACGCCGAGGAAGGACCGCATCTCCGGGTGGCCCTCGGGCATGCCGCGGTACTCGGGGTGGTCGGTGAGGTCGCGCAGGCGCAAGGCGGAGCGGTCCCGGGTGGGTACGGAGAGGATGCCCATCCCCAAGGGGAAGACGTGCATGCCGTCGGTCTGGTCGGTGCTCAGGCCGACGGGGATGAACTCGGCGAAGTTGCCGGCCTCGTCCAGCACGCCCAGCCCCGCGTAGCGGGCGTCGACCAGGGTGGCGGCGGCCTCGGTCAGCCGGCGCAGCACGGTCGCGAGGTCGAGGTCGCTGCCGATGGACAGGACGGCTTCCAGCAGGGAGTGGACGCGGTCGCGCGTGGACAGCGCCGATTCCAGTCGGACGTGGAGTTCGGAGATGAGCTCGTCCAGACGCATCTTGGGAAGCAGCGAGCGTTCCGGGATGTCAGACATCGGATGCACACCTCCGGGTGCATACGTTATCGCGGAGTGCGATCGTCGTCGCCGGAAACGGCGGATTCCAGGGACGCGCCAGCGGGAGGCGGCTGAGGCGGCAACCGGCGAACAGACGTGACTAGGAGTCGGGGGTCGCAGGACAACGCGTGGACGGCGCGGAGGACGACGGGCCGAGGGCCCCGTCCCCGTCACGCATCCGGGCGACGCTCGAGCGGGGGCCTCGGCGTGCCGAAGATCCGGACGCCCGGTAGTCGGCAGGATACGGCACGCGCCGCGGAGAATCATTCGCAAACGGTCGGCAGCCGCGGCCCGGGATGCGTACGGGCGGCGGCCGGGCCCGGTGCCGCGGCCGGTGCCGACGCGGTACCGCCCGCCTCTCGGTGCGCTGCGCGGTCGGTCCGCTGTTCAGGAGCCCGTCCTCGCGGGTGTTCCGGCGCCCGCCGGCTCGGTCGGGGACTTGATCGGCCAGGGGTACAGATCCGGGAATGACGACGGGCGACGGGCGAGAAAATTCCTCGGTTCGACGGTTGCTTCCTGTAGTGATCATGCTACGGTCGCGTTCAGTTGAGGCCGAGCCCACGTTTCGGGCTATCGGCCGGTCCGGGTTGCCGTGGCCGAATTCGCGGGATAGCCACTATGCTTTCCGCGCCCCACGTTCCGCGACGACGACAGCTACCGAAGGGGAACCCCTATGCCGCGCACAGGCCGCTCGCGACGCGGAGCACGCGTCGCCGCGGAGGTGCGCGCAGCGCGGGTTGCCTCGGGGTTGTGGCCGTCGGCGCGCCGGTGGCTGGTCGTCGCCGGGCTGCTTTCGGGCGCCTGGCTCGCCGGTGCCGCGTGCGCGGCGGCCGACGAGTCGCCCGTCGCCGGGCTGGCCGGCTCCGCGGCCTCCAAGCAGGCTTCCCAGCAGGGAGAGTCGGCGGTGGAGGCCGTGCAGGACCTCGACCCGGCCGCCTCTGACCGGGCTGCCGACGTCGACTCCGGCAGCAGCGACGCCGGTGCCGGGGAAGAGGCCGCTTCGGACGGCGGGGGTACCCAGGAGGTCGCAGACGGCGTGGACACGCTGCCGTCGGCCTCCGTCGGCGACGCCGAAGGCGCGTCCGGCTCCGATGCCTCCTCCGACTCCGACCCCGGTACCCGTGCCGACCGCAGCGGCCCGCAGTCCGGCTCCGGGGACGCCGCCCAGAGCGGCTCCGCGACCGGGCGGCTCACCGGAGCGGTGGCCGGCGTCGGCGAGGTCGGCCGCGACGCCGGGCACACGGTGCCCGCCTCCGTCGCCGCCACCAGCGGCTCCGGCCCGACCGCGGCGGTTTCCGCGGCCGCGGCGGGCGACGCCGCGGCTGCCCCCCACGGGCTGCCGGGCATCGGCGTGGCGGACCTCCGTCCCGCCGGGTTCGACAAGGCCGGCGTCATCCCCGGTCTCGGGCTCGGTGGAAGCTCCGGCCCCGGCGCCGGCTCCGCCGCCGAGCGCACTCCCGACTCCGGTCCCCGACTGGCGGCCGACGGCACCGGGCCGGCCCCCGCCGACCAGGGGAGCGTCCCCGCAGGCACAGGGTCCGCGGCGACCGTCGCCGACTACGCCGATGCCGCCGTGTACGGCGGCTCCGCCGCCGACGACGGTTCTGAGCAGCACGACGGCGGTGCCGACCACCGGTCCGAGCTGGCCGCCGCGGTCGGCTCCAGCGTGAACACCTCCCAGCCCGGCGGCGGCATGTGCGCGGGGTACCTCCCGGCCGCGGACTCCGCCGTCCCCGCTGCGGGCGCTATCCAGCGCGCCCGCCAGGCGCTCGCCGACGTCCCGCAGGACCTCGGCGAGCAGCCGACTTTCTCTCCCGACTAGGACCTCCCGCCCCGGGACGCGGCGAAGCGCCGCACAATGCGGTGCGCAGTCGCACACCCCTGTCTGGCGCCCGGCTACCGGTCCAGCGGCTTTCGCCCTCTGGGGGCTGACGTGAGCCCCGTGCCCGTGATCGCGAGCGACACTTCTCGCCTCCGCCACGAGGTTCACGTCAGCCCGAGGTCCGCCAGATCCTCAGGTTGATCCCGGCATCCACCGTCCCTGCCAGCCACGCAAGGACGCGGAGCGCCGGGAAGTCCCCGAAGTCATCCCAGAACCGCAGAGCTTGCCCCCGGCCAGGGCAACTGAGCGGAATTACGGACGCGTCATCGTCCATCCCCATAGCAACCGAAATTCCAAAGATCCGGAAGGACGTTCCATGTTCCAGTTCGCTCGCCAGTCCGCCAAGGCCGTTCTCGTGGCGGCCAGTGCCGCAGGTGTCGCCGCTCTCGGCGCGGGTTCCGCCGGAGCCGACGACCTCGGCGCGCTGAGCGCAACTGACTCCCTGCCGCAGACGACCCCGGCCACCGCGGGCCTGCCGGCCGGCCTTGGCGGCGGCACCGAGTCGCTCGTCTCCAAGGTGCAGCAGGCCGACCAGCGCACGGTGCAGCCCGTTCCGAGCACCCCCAACCTGGGCACGCCGGCGGGCGACGTCTCGCACGTCGCACCGCAAGAGCAGGATCAGCTCAACTCCGTCCACGACACCGTCAACGAGGTGCAGCACCAGGCCGGCGCGGTCGACGGCACCGCCACCACGCTGCCCGCCTACGACGCCGTGCCCCAGCAGGGCGACCCGCTGGGCATGCTGCCCACCGGCGACCTGACCGGCCTGCTCGGCGAGGACGCCTTCTCCGTGGTGCCCGGCGGCGCGCCCGAGACCCTGCCGCTGAGCAACGAGCTGCCCGCCCCGACCTCCGTCCAGGGCCAGCCCGCCGAGATCGCGGGCGAGGCCGTCGGCTCGGCGGGCGAGCAGACTGCCGGCACGGTCCTGCCCAACACCACCGACGAGGTCGACAACCTCGCTGCCGAGCTGCCCGAGCCCTCCACCGGGAGCGTCGAGGACCGGCTGTCCGAGACCCCGGACTCCGTGGAGGGGGCCGACACGGAGGCCGTCGAGTCCACTGTTCCCGCCACCGAGCAGGTGCAGGACGCCGCTGACACCGTCACCGAGGAAGCCCCGTCGGTCGGCGAGGCGACCGAGCAGGTCGACACCAGCGAGGCTGCGGGCGACGTCGTCGAGGGCGTCGGCACGCCGGCGCTGTAACCCCTGGGGCGCTCCGAACCGGAGCGCTCCGCACCGGTCCATATGACCGTGCACCGCGGCCGATTCCGTCGGGGCCGCGGTGCACGCCGGCCCCGGGTGACGGGACTGCCGGCCGGACGCACCGCCCTGGGAACTGTGGGGGTTCCCAGGCCGGATTCCCGGCCAGGCACCGTCGCCCGGGGCCTCTTCACGTTTCGTCGCCGCACCAGCCCCGGCCGATACCGCGACCCGGTCGCGAACCGCCCGGGACGCGGGCGGCCGCGGGGTCGCGGTTCGCCCGGCGGGCGATCCCACTCGCCGCATCAATCGGCGACCATCGGACGCGCCGCCCCGCCCCCGTCCATCGGGCCGCCGTGCACGGCCCTAGATGTGATGTCCCGGCACGTTGGTAACAGCCGACACCGGCACGGCCGCGGGTTCGTGTCACCGGGGCGCCGGACATCCGGCGGTGCCTTCGGTGCCGGGCCCCGCCCCGCGCGGGCCCTCCGCCGCCGCTGGGCCTCGCCGCCGGTCCATACGAGGACCGGCGGGCCGTCGGTGTCGACGGCCCGCCGGTCGCGGGGTGCGGTATGCCTCTGTACCGCCGGGGAGCATCGCCCGCAGGGGACGCGGAATCCGCAGCCGTCCCCCCGGCGCGAGCGTGCCCGGGCGACGGCGCCCGGGCACGCTCGCCGCCTTACGCCTCGCGGTGCGGGGAGCCGGGCGTGCCGGCCTCGGAGGTGTCGTCGGCCTCGCCCGTCGCACTCTGGGAGATCCACTCGTCGGCGGAGCGCTGCCAGTAGCCCCAGCCGTTGTCGACCTCAAGCTCGCGGTCGGTGCCGGTGACGTCGACCGGGTCGCCGCGCAGGCTCTCCTCGTAGAACCACTGGGAGTCCGAGACGCTCATGTTGACGCAGCCGTGGCTGGTGTTGGCCTCGCCGAGCTGGTAGTTCCAGTCGGCCGTGTGCAGGAACTCGCCGGAGTTGGAGATGCGGACGGCGTAGGCGACGAACTCCTCGTAGTAGGAGGGGTCGTCCTTGGAGACGCCGAGCGTGTCGTTGCTCATCCGGTAGTCGGTGTGGAAGGCCATGGTCAGGTGAGTGCCGGAGGTGGTGGTGTACTTGCGCTGGGTGGCCATGCCCAGGCTGACCGGGAACTCCTTGATCGTCTCGCCATCGCGCTCGACGACCATCTGGTGGGAGTCCTCGTCGATCGACGAAATCTGCGAGCGGCCGACCTCGAACTCCAACTGGCGGTTCTCGACGCCGAGTACGCCTTCGGACGCCGAAACACCGGCGAGGTTCAGGTTCACCGTGACCTTCTGGTGCGGCTCCCAGTACTCCTTGGGGCGGAAGACCGCCTGCTTGTCGCCGAACCAGTTCCAGGCGCCCTCGGCGGGCTTCTCGGAGCGGACCTCCATGGCTGCCTCGACTTGGGCCTTGTTCTCGACCGGCATGTCGAAGCCGACGATGACCGGCATCCCCACGCCGACGGTGCTGCCGGGCTCGACGTTGATGCTCTTGACCTCGAGCCGCTGCCCCTCGACCGCTTCCGTTGTGGAGAACTCGCTGATGAACTCGGTGCTCTCGCCCTCGCTGTTCTCCGCGACGGCGGTGACGACGACGTCACTTCCGGGGTGCATCGTCCAGTCGCTGACCCACTCGGTCTTGCCCTCGTTGTAGGCGCCGGTCATGCTGTCGTCGCTCTCCTCCCCGGAGAGCTTCTGCTCGACCTGCACGTCGGTGATCTTGCCCTTGTCGGCGCTCACCACGATGGGGGAGTCGGTGCGGACCTCGGAGCCGCCGTCCTCGGGGGTGATCGCCACGTCGGCCGCGGCGGCCGTGGGCTCTTCGTTGGCCAGGTCGCCCTCGCCGGTGCTGCAGGCCGACGCCGCCATCAGGACGGCGGCGGCAGCGGCGCACAGCGCGGCGGTGGTCCGGCGTGGAAAGCGGGTTGTCACTTCGAGGGTCCTCCAGGTCGTCGGTTGGCGGGCACGGTCCCGAACGTGGCAGGGAGGGAGGTAGTGCCACCGCGACTCGGCGGTGCGGCGTATCCGCCACTGTGCGGTGCGGGGACGGTGGTACCCGGTTGTTCTGACGCGCGAACCCCGGTGTCTGGTTCGCACAAATCACAGATTTCCTCGCAAAACCTGTGGCCGAGAGCCCGGCCCGCCCCGGCCGCGGGTGCCGGATCGGCGCAGCATACGGCCGATCCGATCACAGTTGCGGCTCCGTTGACTCCTCGGCGCTCTCCGTGCCCTGCCCCAATCCGTTCGAGCAGGGGTCGGAGGTCGCGTCGCGGCCCTCGATGGGCGCGGACGAAGCGTCCGCGCCGGGGGACGCGCTCGCCCCGGCGCCCTCGTTGTGAGGCTCCTGCCGGCCCCCCGGCTTGTCCGCGTCCTCCGCGCCGGCGTCTCCGGTGGCCTGCTCGCCGGTGACGAGCCGGCGGTCCTCGACCGGGCGGTCGTGCCGGACGGCGGAGAACAGGCGTGCGGCGGCGTCCTCGTCCCAGACCACGCGGTTGGGATCGTGGGGGGCGCGCGACCACGGCACCGTGTAGAAGGCGATGTCGGACAGGTCGGTGCCGGCGAGTGTGGAGGCGATGGACACCATCGTCGGCAGCGTGAAGTCGTCGTCGGTGCCGGTGTGCTCCGACAGCGCCTGGAGCATCCCGGTGGCCCGGCTCGGCTGTGTGAGCAGGTGGGTGCCGTCGACTTCGTCCGCCAGAGCGCCCAGGAACATCTGCTGGCGGTCGATGCGTCCGATGTCGCCGCCGTTGCCGATCTCGTAGCGGGCGCGGACGAAGGACAGCGCCTCCTCACCGTTCAGCAGCTGCTCTCCGGCGTCCAGGTCGAGCTGGGCGCGCTCGTCGTGCATGGGCTCGGGGATGCACATGTGCACACCGCCGATCGAGTCGATCATCTCGCGGAAGCCGACGAAGCTGACGTGCGCGAAGTGGTCGATCCGGATACCGCTGAGCGACTCGATCGTCTTGACGACGCACGGCGGGCCGCCGTGGAAAAGCGCCGCGTTGATCATGCCGTGGTAGCCGGCGGTGCCTTCGGTCTCGCCGTAGGCGTCGCACTCGGGAATCCGGACCAGCGAGTCGCGCGGGAAATTTACCACGGTGACCCGGCCGTCCGTGGAGACGTGGGCGAGCATCAGCGCGTCGGAGCGCTCGCCGACGAAGTCCCGCCCGCCGTAGGCGGCGTTGCCGCCCTCGCGGCCGTCGGAGCCGATGAACAGGATGTTCAGGTCGTCGCCGATCCTTTCCGGGCGGTCCTCCTCGTTCAGTGCCGTATCGAGGTCGTGGCGGACGATGTTCCCCTGTAGCGACCGGAAGTACCCGTAGGCGGTGCCGGCGCCGCCTACCAGCACGATCACGACGGCCGCCGCTATCAGGGCCGCGAGGCGCGACGGCCTGCGGCGCCGCGCGGCGGCGGCGGGGGTCTGCTCAGCTGAGGAGGCGGCGGAAGCGCCGCTCCGCGCGCTGTCCCCGGTGCCGCCGGAGTCCGGGGCCGCGCCGGGTTCCGCGCCCGCGCGGTCTCCCTCTTCCCCGGCGGCCTCTGCCGCTGCGGGATCGCCGGAGGCGCCGGTGCCGCGGGGTTCTCCGGTCGGCCCGGCTTTGTCGGGTCGTCCGGCCTCGCCGGCTTCGCCGGTCTTCTCGGAGGGGCGGTCCCGCTCCGCGTCGCCGGCGGGCGCGGGGGAGGACCCCTCATCGTCGGAATCGCGCGGGCCGGAGTCCTGGGGGCGGTCGGATCCGGCGCCGGAGTCGGCGTCGGGAGCGTCGTCGGGCATGCGAATCTCTTCGTGGGCAGGGGGCGGTGGTGCGCCGGGAGACCGGGCACGCAGTTTCGGACCCGCTGGGCCGGAGACCGACGAGGGCGGTGAGAGTGGGGGGTCCGGCCGCGGTGCACAGGACGGCCGCAGCAGTGCAAGGAGATCCTACGAGATGCCTTGGGCGACCGCGTCGGCGGATTGCGGATGTTCGTCACCTATGCCGGGATCGCGGGGATAATTTCTCCCACACCGATTTCCCGTGAACGCCGGGTCCGAATCCCAGACGCACGATCCGAGGGGCCTCCTGCCTTCGCCCTGCCGGCGCCATTCGGGCTCGGTCCTGGCGGGCAAGGCGTGCGGACACGTGCGGTTGCGCGTAGGGCAGGGCGGGAGCGTACGGGGCCGAGGCGCGCGTCCCCGGCCCGCCGGCCCGCGATTCGCCCGCACCGCTCGCTTCGGCGGCGGTCGCCGCTGCGTCCGCGGACGGCCGCGTGGTCCGGGCGCCCCGCGGGTTGTAGGTCAGCTGCCCTTGCGGCTGCGCATGCTCGAGACGAGGCCCACGCCGACGACCGCCAGGACCAGCTGGGTGATCAGCTCCCACCAGTCGATGCCGGGGGTGTGCGCGTATCCGGCGAAGGCGGCGACGCCGGTGCCGATGAGAGCGGCCGCGATGCCCACCACGACTGTCAGCCACACCTGGATGTTCTGCCTGCCGGGCAGGATGACCCGCGCGAGTACGCCGATGATGAGGCCGATGATGATCGCGGTGAAGATGCCGGTGATCTCCATGACGGTCCCCCTTTGCGATTCGGTAGTCCGTCACTGTGGTTCTTTCCCGAACGGGCCGTCGGATGCGTACCGAGCGTGGTCGCGGCGTCGGAGCCGGGGGGCCGGGTGCGGCGGTCGGCGGACGGTGCCGCGCTCGGCGCCCGAGAAGCCCGGCGACCTGCTTTCCCTCGCACACCCCGGATCCGAGGCGGAGTTCGGCCGGCCGTGAGCGGAACCCCGTTTGTCCGGCGCACCCCCCGGTTCCGAGCCGGGGCGTCTCGCCCGGAGTCGCAGCCGTTCTCTTCCGTCTCGATAGCCGGGCAAATTTTGGCCGAATCCGGCCAAGATCGTCCCTTGTGTCCGCGATAGTGAGTGTTCTGGCAGTCATTTCGTATTTGTGAAATCCGACGTCAGGCGAGCCGCAGGGGGCGGCCGGTCTGTTCCCCGGCCCGCCGGGACCGCGCGGCGGGGTGGGTCTGCCGTTCCGTATCGGGGCTGTCGCGCGCCGTGAACTTCACTTATCGTTTCGTCTCATTCACCGAACGTCGGTGGATACGGCGGATGGGCTCACGAGGTCCAGCCCGCCGGGGATTCGCGTCCGGTCCCGAGCCGGGCGCAGTTGCCCTTTTCTCATCCCCGCTCAAGGAGTAAGGCACGTGCGAAAATCCCCCCACTTCATGGCACTCGGCGGCATCGCCCTGTCCGCAGGGCTGATCGCGGCGGCCACCACCGCCGCGGCGGCGGAACCCGCTCCGACGCTGGCGCCGGAACAGCTCCAGGCGATGCAGCGCGACCTCGGGCTCACCCCCTCGGAGGCCGAGCAGCTGATCGAGGACGAAAACCGGGCCCGCTCCCTGGAGAAGGAGCTCCGCGGCGACCTCGGCGGCAAGTTCGGCGGTGCCGTCTTCGACAGCGACACCGGCGAGCTGACCGTTTCGGTCACCGACTCCGACGCGGTCGAGACCGTTGAGGACGCCGGAGCCGAGGCGGAGGTCGTGACCTACGGTCAGGACAACCTCGACGAGATCGTCGACGACCTCAACTCCAGCGCCGAGGAGGCCGGCTCCGGCGTGACCGGCTGGTACTCCGACGTCGAGGCCGACACCGTGGTCATGACCGTCGAGAAGGGCGCTGCCGCGACCGGCAAGGAGTTCCTCGCCGACGCCGGCGTCGACAAGGACGCCGTCAAGGTCCGGCAGAGCGCCGAGAACCCGAAGACCTACGCCGACATCGTGGGCGGCAACGCCTACTACATCAACGGCAGCTCCCGGTGCTCCGTCGGCTTCGCCGTCACGACCGGGTTCGTAACCGCCGGCCACTGCGGCAGCCCGGGTGACTCGGTCCAGGGCGCCGACGGCGGCAGCGGCAGCTTCTCCGGCTCCGTGTTCCCCAGCCGGGACATGGGCTATGTCAGTACCAGCGGGTGGACCCCCACCTCGCAGGTCAACGACTACTCCGGCGGCACCGTCACCGTGAACGGCTCCAGCCAGGCCGCGGTGGGCTCGTCCATCTGCCGCTCCGGCTCGACCACGGGCTGGCACTGCGGCACCATCCAGGCCCGCAACCAGACGGTCCGCTACCCCCAGGGTGTGGTCTACGGGCTGACGCGCACGAACGTCTGCGCCGAGCCCGGCGACTCCGGCGGCTCGTGGGTCAGCGGCGACCAGGCGCAGGGCGTCACCTCCGGCGGGTCGGGCAACTGCTCGTCCGGCGGCACCACCTACTACCAGGAGGTCAACCCGATCCTGAACCAGTGGGGCCTGACGCTGGCCTGACCCGGCCGCGGAGCCGCTCCCGCTGAGGGAGCCTCCCTGCCCCGGCTTCCGACAGACGAATGAGGGCGGCCCCGGTGCACCTGCCTGCGCCGGGACCGCCCGTTCGTGTGCCGGGGGGGAGGAGGCCGAGTGTCAGGCCTCGTCGTTCCAGAAGGCGCTGTGCGAGTCGTCGTCGGCGCCCTGGCCGGCCTTGGAGCGGCGCGACTGCTTGGCGGGCTCCTCGTCCGCGGACTGCTTGCGGCGGATGCGGCCGCGCGGTGCCGGGGCCTCCGCGTCGGAGGCCGCCGGCGAAGAGCCCTTGGCGGCCTGTGCGGATCCCTTGGCGGTGGACGACGAGCCCTTGCCCGAGCCGCCGCCGGAGGAGGCGGTCGAGCCGGAGGAACCCGGGCCCGCGGTCTTGTCCGCGGTCTTGACGGCGGACGCGACGCTGCGCGGGGCTCCGCCGGCATGGATGCTCAGCGCTTCGTCCTCGACGTCGAGCATCTTCTGCACGTTCTGCGGCACGGCGGGCAGCCGTTCGTTGCGGAAGTGCGCGCCCAGCACCTCCAAGGCGTGGTCGCACAGCAGCGGGCGCATGACCGCCGGCTTGGCGCCGCTGAGCTCCTGAAGCTCGGGGAGCCACAGCTCGCGCAGCAACCGGATGATCGCACGCATCCGTTCGCGCGTGCGGCGGTCGGAGATCGCCACCGACATCATCTCCGCTTCTGCCAGAGCCGGTGTCGGTTCGGCGCCGTCCGATTCGGCGGCGCCTTGGCGTTCGGCGATGAACAGGCCGGTCAGCTGGCGCGTCGACTCGCGGGCGGCGACGCGGTTCTCGCCCTTGCGGACCTGCCGGCCCTGCGCCCAGGTCACAACGACGCTGGTCACCAGGCTTATGGCCGCGCCCGTCAGGACGAGCAGCATGTCGTACACGGAAGACCTCCGAGGGGGAATGCGGGGCGGGCCGTTCTTCACGGCCTCGCGTGATTCGTGAGGATTCGCGAACGCGGTACGGATTGTCAAGTTCGCGTGGATGCGTCGAGGAGCCGCCCGGGTTCGGACTCGGAGGTGGCGGCGGTTCTGCTTCGATACGGAATCGCGGCCCCGACCAGCCTTGACACATCGACGGCCGCGAATATGAACTTGCAGCGGCGTGCCTCCGGAGAACACCCGTGATCGGCCGGAGGGGACGACCGGCCGGGGCGGCCGCCGATGAGGGGAGGGCGTGCCGCGCTCCGGTCGCGTGGCCGGTCCCGGGCCTCCTCGGTCCGGGACCGGTACCCGGGCGCCGCGCGAACCCCGCCGCGCTGGGGTGCCGCGCGTGAGCGGCGGAGCGGCGCCGGGCTACCGCAGTTCGCGCTTGAGGATCTTGCCCGTGGCGTTCATCGGCAGCGACTCGCGGAGCTCCACCGAGCGCGGGTACTTGAACGCGGCCAGCCGGTCGCGGCACCACGCGACCAGCTCCTCCTCGGTCGGCTCGGTGCCGGCCTCGGGCACGACGAACGCCGTGACCTCCTCGCCGTGGGTGTCGTGGGGCGCGCCCACCACCGCTGCCAGCGAGACCGCCTCGTGGGCGATCAGCACCTCCTCCACCTCCCGCGGATAGACGTTGAAGCCGCCGCGGATGATCATGTCTTTGGCGCGGTCGACGATGAAGTAGTAGCCGTCCTCGTCGCGCCGCGCGATGTCGCCGGTGCGGAACCACCCGTCGCGCATCGCTTCGGCCGTGGCCTCCGGGCGCTTGTAGTAGCCCTTCATGACGTTGTGGCCGCGGATGGCGACCTCGCCGGGGCCCTCGCCCTCCACGGTCTTCCCGTCGCCGTCGACCAGCTTCATCTGCACGCCCCACACCGGGAAGCCGATCGAACCGGGCTTGGTGGGCCGGGACAGCTGGTTGAAGCTGGCGGTGGGCGCGGTCTCGGAGAGTCCGTAGCCCTCCAGGATCTGCACGCCGAAGACTTCGCGGAAGTCCTTGAGGACCTCCAGCGGCAGCGCCGCCCCGCCCGAGACCGCCGACTCCAGGGCGGGAACCTCCAAGCCGCCCGCGCGCACCGCCGACAGCAGCGCCCAGTACATGGTGGGTACGCCCGCGAAAAGGGTGACCCGCTCCTCGCGCATCAGCGACAGCGCCTCGACCGGATCGAACCGGGGCATCAGCACCAGCTTCGCGCCGCGGCGCAGTCCGGCGTTCATGATCGAGGACTGGCCGAAGGAGTGGAACAGCGGCAGCACCGCCAGCGTGGAGTCCTCGCCCGGTCGGCCGGTCACCAGCTCGTCATTGATCATCGCGTTCATCAGCATGTTCTGGTGGGTGAGCTCGGCGCCCTTGGGATGGCCGGTGGTGCCGCTGGTGTAGAGGATGACGGCGGTGTCGTCGGCGGAGGTCTGCACCGACTCGAAGCGGTCGCAGGCCCCCTGCAGCGCGCCCCACAGTGTCTCCGCACCCTCGATCGAGGACTCGGTGGCCGGCGCCGCGGCCGGGAGGACGATGAAGTGCTCGGTGCCGGGGACGGCGTCGAAGGCCTCCTTGCCGCGCTGTCCCAGCGGCAGGTCGGGCGTGCCCTCGAAGCAGAAGAGCG
Source organism: Streptomonospora wellingtoniae (assembly GCF_031845375.1). Taxonomy (NCBI): domain Bacteria; kingdom Bacillati; phylum Actinomycetota; class Actinomycetes; order Streptosporangiales; family Nocardiopsidaceae; genus Streptomonospora; species Streptomonospora wellingtoniae. The sequence goes on along the minus strand of NZ_JAVREK010000005.1, from coordinate 86,168 downwards.
CCTTGGCGTCGGAGTCCTCCAGGAAATAGGAGAGCTCGCGCGCCTGGGAGAGCACGTTGAGCGGGACGACGACCGCGCCCGCCTTCAGGGCGCCGAAGTAGACCAGCGGGAAGTAGGGGAGGTTGGGGCAGGCGAGCGCCACCTTGTCCCCGGGCCCGATCCCGCGCGCGACCAGCAGGTCGGCCACCTGGTTGGCGAGCGCGTCGACCATGGAGTAGGGCATGCGCACGTCCCCCTGGACCAGGGCGGTGCGATCGGGGTGCTTCTGGGCGCTGTCCTCCAGCACGATCGCCAGGTTGAGCATGGGTCCTCCTTGCGAGCGGGGCACCGGTGTGTCCTGTGCCATAGTCGCAGAGGAGAATACCGACTGGTAGGTATGAAGCGGTCGGACCCTCCCCGGAAACGGTCGATCGGCCGGCGGACCCGGCGGGCGGTGCGACCGGGCGGCTCGCCGTCCGGGACGTCGATGAGCCCGGTCGGCACCGGACTGCGCGGGTAGGTAGGGGCCATGACCGATCGCGATGTTCCCGGCGTCGAGTTCCACTGGCGTCCGGGGTGCCCCTTCTGCTTCATGCTTCGCCTGAGATTGCGCCGGCGCGGGATACCGCTCGCCGAGACCGACATCTGGAAGGACCCGGCCGCCGCGGCCCGCGTGCGCGCGGCGACCGGCGGCGACGAGACCGTGCCGACCGTCTTCGTCGGTCCGGCGGCCATGGTCAACCCGCATCCCGACGAGGTCGTCCGAGCGGTACGCGCCCATGCGCCGCACCTGCTCCGACCTGACGGCGTGGACCCGGGCTGAACCGGCCCCGCCGAGGTGTCCGGCGCGGCCGAAGCCGCTTGACCTCGATTGCGCTTGAGGTAGCAGAGTAGGGCGTACGCCGGAGGAGCGAGGGGGGCGCGACTGGACGGCGGTCCCCCTGGCGGGCCGCGCGAGCCCGGCGCGGTCGGCCCTTCGCGTCCTCCGATCCCTTCGAGCCCGTCAGAGGAGCAGGCCATGGCGACGACGTCGGCGTCCCTTTTCGATTCCGCGTATGAGAGCGATTCCGCACCCTGGGTGATCGGCGAGCCGCAGCCGGAGGTGCTGGCGCTGGAGCGGGACGGCCGGATCGGCGGCGCGGTGCTCGACCCCGGCTGCGGCACCGGCGAGCACACCATCCACCTCGCGCGCCTGGGCTACGACGTGCGGGGGATCGACTTCTCGCCGCGCGCCGTCGAGAAGGCGCGCACCAACGCCGCCGAGCAGGGCGTCGACGCGGAGTTCGAGGTCGCCGACGCGTTCGCGCTCGGCGAGGCGGAGCGCCGCTACGACACGGTCCTCGACAGCGCCCTGTTCCACGTCTTCGAGGGGGAGCACCGCGCCGCCTACGTCGCGTCGCTGCACGCCGCCTGCCGCCCCGGCGGTGTGGTGCACGTCCTCGCCCTCTCCGATGCCGAGCCCGGATTCGGGCCGCGGATCGGCGACAGCGAGATCCGCGAGGCCTTCGGCGCCGGCTGGGAGCTGGAGGAGCTGAGGCCCGCGCGCTACCGCTGCGTCGTGGTCGGCGACGACACGGCCGCACACCTGGGCGTCGAACCGGACACCAGGGTCGACCAGGCCGCCTGGCTCGCCCGCGTGCGCCGCCTCTGACGGTCGGGCCGAGTACGGCGTGGACGCCGCGCCGCAGGCGCCGGGGCGGCGGTTGGCAGGGGAGCCCCGCCGGCCGCGCGGGACGGGCGCGGTTCCGGTCGTCGAACCCGCTTGGCGCAGTCGGCGGCCCCGGTCGCGTTCAGGCCCGCGCACCGGTCGGCGCCCGCCCGCGCCGGGCGGCCTCTCCTGCCGCCGGCTCCGAGCCGGGCGGCGCCGCGGCCGCACGGCGTGGCCGGGGCCGCTTCAGCGGTACCAGGGCGATTACCCCCGGCACGCTCGCGACCAGTGCCAGGACCCCGTAGACCACCGCCGCGCGCAAGCCGAGCTCTGCGCCGAGGCCGACGGCGGCGAAGCCCAGCGCGGCGGCGGACTCCCGTGGTCCCCAGCCGCCCACCCCGATCGGCAGACTCATCGCCAGCAGGGCGAGCAGCAGGGGCGGAAGCAGCTCGGCGACCGGCGCGTCCGTGCCGGCGATCCGCGCGGCGACGACGAACAAAGACAGGTGCCCGGCGAGCGCGGCCGCAGACAGTCCCGCGACCGCCGGCCACTGACCGCGGTGGAGCAGCGCCGCGCGCGCCTCGGCCGCCCACGCCCGCGCGCGGCGCAGCAGGCGCCGACCGCGTTCGGACCGCAGCAGCCAGACCGCGCATGCACCGCCCGCCGCCAGGACGAGCCCGGCGGAGGCGACCGCCGACGGAGCCGAGGGCAGCGTCCGGGCGGCGGCGGCTAGCAGATCCGGCCGCAGGACCAGCACGGCCGCCGCGACCGATATCAGCACCGCCTGCCCGGCGGCGCGCTCCAGCACCACCGCGCGCACCGCCCGGCCGGCGCCGCCCGCGCGCTCGGCGGCCGAGGTGCGGCCGTGCTCGTAGGCGCGGTGCACGTCGCCGAGGACGCCTGCCGGGAGGACCGCGTTGAGCACCAGCGCCCGGTAGTAGTCGGCGACGGCGCGCACCGCATCGAGCCGCAGCCCCATCCCGCGCGCCACGACCATCCAGCGCCCGGCCGCGGCCAGGGTCGTGACTGCGCCGATCCCCAGCGCGGCGGCCAGAGCGGGCGCGCCGATCATCCCGACCGCGCGCACGAACGGCTCGGCGCCCAGGGTCCGCACCAGCAGCGCGAGCACGGCGGCGCCCAGCAGCACCCGCAGCCAGGGCCAGAACGCGCGCATCGCCACCCCCCCGGTCGAGAACCCGGACCGCTGCGCGGCCCGCGACCGCGGCCGCCGCAAGCGGATCCACTGTCCGTCCTACCCCCTCCTTCTGCCCGCCGCCCCCGGGCCCGTCCGAAAGCGCGACCGCACGGCGTCCGTTAGTCGGCCGCAGCCGGACCGGAGGCGGGCCGCGGCACACCACCGCCGATCTTGTAGCCATCGTGAAGGAAAGCGATTTCCCTTTGCGATGGCTACGAGATCGGCGGGGTTCGGCCTCCGGGGGAGGCATGCGTCAGGGCGCGGGGCGCGGCAGCGCGAGCAGGTCGCGGTGGCCGACCAAGGCGCGCAGGCGGCCGGCGGCGCACTGCTCCAGGCGCTGGTCGAGATAGCCGGCCGCCGCGGAGGACAGGGCGGGGCGCTGTTCTACGGCGGCGGCGACCCGGCCGCGCAGCCATTCGGCGGCCAGAGCGCTGTCGTCGGCACCCAGGCGCCACGGGCTGGGTCGCTCGCGCACGCGTGCGCCGAGGCCGTCGAACGCGGCGGCCGCCGCGGCCGGAGCGCCCGGGCCGAGCAGCCGCCGGCCGGCCACCGGGCGGCGCTGGTGGGCGTTGAAGGCGTCGGCGAACGGCCGGTCGAGCGGGTGCGGGGGGTCCAGCTCCACTCGCCCGTCGACGGAGAGGGTCAACAGCGCGGGGCGGTCGGCCGCCGCGCAGGCGCGCGCCAACCGGGCGCACTCCTCGGCCGTCAGCAGGTCGAGCAGCGCCGAAGCGGTGACCAGCGCCGCGCCGGACAGATCCGCGCCCTCCAGCCGGGTCAACTCGGCCGGCCGGGTCTCCGCGGTGACGGGCTTGCCGTCGGCCGACCGCGCGGGCAGCCCGTCGCGGGCGCGGGCGAGCAGTCCGGGGTCGCGGTCGAAGAGGACCCAGTGCTGGGCGCCGCTCAGCAGCGGCGCGAGCCAGCGCCCCATCGACCCCGTGCCGCAGCCGAGGTCGGCGACGACCAGCGCGCCGTCCGCGGTCCGCGGAGGGAGAGCGGCGCGCAGCGGTTCGAGGAGCTCGGTGGAGCGGGACGCCGCGTCGGCTCCCTCCCGCAGTTCCAGCCAGTCGGGCGTGAACTCGCCGTCCCCCGGCGCGGCGCTCACCGCGGCTCCCCTTCCACCTGCCGCAGGACGGCCTCCATGCGCGCGGCGACCGCTGTCCACGGTGTGAGCGTCGCGCGGCGGCGCTGCGCCAATCCGCGCAGCCTCGCGCGGAGCGTCTCCGACCCCAGCCACTCCCGCAGCGCGGCCGCCAGCGCGGACGCGTCGCCCGCGGGAACCACCATGCCGGGCGCGGTGCCGTCCGGAATGGTGCCGAGCGTGTGCGGAAGTGCGCCGCCGTCGGTTGTCAGCACCGGGACGCCGCGTGCCAGGGACTCGGTGACGGCCATGCCGTAGGTCTCCCAGTGCGACGGCAGCACCGCCAGGTCGGCGGAGGCGTAGGCACGCTCCAGCTCCGCGCCGCCGAGCGGCCCTGCCAGGCGGACCCGGTCGGCGATGCCGCGGCGGTCGAGCGAGCGACGCAGCGCGGCGGCATGCTCGGGGTCGCGGTCGGCGGACCCGGCGCACACGCAGGTCCATTCCAGATCGGCGACGGCGGCCAGTGCCTCGGCCAGCACGTCGTGGCCCTTGCGCGGTGTCAGGGAGGCGACGCAGAGCAGCCGGGTCGCACCGTCGGTGCCGTCCGCGAGGGGAGCGGGGTCGACTCCCGGCTCCACCGCGTGGGTGCGCCCGCCGGCCAGGCCGTGGTGGTCGGCCAGCCACCGTGCCGCCCACGCGCTGGTGGCGACGACAGCGGCGCAGGCTCGCAGGGTCGCGCGCTCCCGTGCGTCGAGGTCCGCGGCGAGCCCGGAGGGCAGGCCCGTTTCGGCCGCCAGGGGCAGGTGGACGAGGGCGGCGAGACGCAGGCGGCGGGCGTGTTCGGCGGCGATCTCGGGAACTCCGCAGCACACCAGGCCGTCGGCGAGCACGAGGGAGCCGTCCGGCAGCGCGGCCAGGGCGTCGGCCAGCCGCGCGCGGGCGGCGGCGCCGGGCCGCGGCCAGGAGCCCGGTACGGCGATCTCGGCCACCGGCCTGCCCGTGTCCGCGAGTGCGCGGCACAGGCGCCGGTCGTAGACGTTGCCTCCGCTGGGGGAGGCGGGGTCGTCGATTCCGCCGGGCAGGAGGGCGTGCACCGTGGCCGGGCGCCGGGCGCCCGCACCGCCCGGCGCGGCACGGCTCACAGCGGGCGCTCGTAGGAGGCCGCGGCGATGTGCGACTCGTGCAGCGTCACCGCGATCCGCTCCAGGCCGCGGGCGCCTTCGCCGAGGCGCCCGCCTGCTACGCGTTCGCCGAGCCGGTCGGCGACCACCTTGGCGAGGTACTCGGTGGTGGTGTTGACCCCGGCGAATGCGGGCTCGTCGTCGAGGTTGCGATAGTTCAGCTCCCCGAGGACCGCCCCCAGCTCCTGCGATGCCAGACCGATGTCGACGACGACGTTGTCCGCGTCCAGCTCCGACCTGAGGAACGAGGCGTCGACGGTGAACGTGGCGCCGTGCAGGGCTTGCGCGGGCCCGAACACCTCGCCGCGGAAACTGTGGGCGACCATGAAGTGGTCGCGGACGGTCACACTGAACACGGCTGCTCTCCTCCCCGCCCAAGCCCTCCGGTATGCGCCCGGAGAGGCGCCTCGCATGTTCGGATCGCGCCGCCGACCGCCTCAGTCGCCGACTGCGGGGTAGGCGATGCGGTGGCACAGGGGCGGCAGGTCGCCGCCGGCCAGGCGGGCGAGCACCCCCGGGAGGTCGGCGAAGGGGCTCTCGCCGGTGATCAGCGCGTCGAACCGGGCGTCGGCGAGCAGGCGCAACGCCAGGTCCATCCGCTCGGCGTAGCCCCGGCCGCCGCGTGCGGCGGCGGGAGAGACGGTGCCGACCTGACTGGAGCGGATGGTCAGCCGGCGGGGGTGGAAGTGCTCGCCGAGCGGCAGGCCGACCCGGCGGTCGCCGTACCAGCTGAGTTCCACCACGGTGCCCTCCGGCGCCAGCAGCTCCAGCGAGCGGGACAGTCCTTCCTCGCTCGCGCTGGCGTGCACCACCACGTCGCAGCCCTCCGCCGCCTCCTCCGGAGCGGCGAAGTCCACTCCGAGCGCCTCCGCGGTGCCGGCGCGGGCGGGGTCGGTGTCCACCAGTTGCACGCGCGCGCCGGGCAGGTCCGCCAGCACACCGGCCGCCGCGCAGCCGACCATTCCGCCGCCCACCACCGCGATCCTGTCGCCGACCAGCGGCGCGGCGTCCCAGACGGCGTTGACAGCGGTCTCCACGGTGCCCGCCAGCACCGCTCGGCGTGCCGGAACGCCGTCCGGCAGGGGGGTGACCGCACCGGCGGGGACGACGTAGCGCGTCTGGTGCGGGTACAGGCAGAAGACGGTGCGCCCCAGTAGGCGCGGAGGTCCGGCCTCCACGCGGCCGACGTTGAGGTACCCGTACTTCACGGGCCCCGGGAAGTCGCCGTCCTGGAAGGGGGCCCGCATCGCCGCCGACTGGCTCTCGGGCACGCCGCCGCGGAAGACCAGCTCCTCGGTGCCGCGGCTGACCGCCGAGTAGAGCGTGCGCACCTCGACGTCGCCGGGTCCGCGCTCGGGCAGTTCGGCCCGGCGGAGCTCCCCCCGGCCGGGCCGGCTGATCCAGAACGCCGATGCGGAGCGCGTCACGGTTCCTCCCGGCGGGTGGCGGGCGACGCTGGGTACGATACCCGGTACGCGAGTGCACGACCCGGCGATGAAGCGCGGGCGTCCGGCGGGGAGGCTGCGCTGATGCGGGCTGCGAATGCAGAGCCGAAAGCCGAACGGCGACGACACCGCCGGTGCGGCCGCGCAGCCTCCCGGACGGCCGTGGCGCCGACCGGCCGCGCACGCGGCGGACGCGCGGCCCCGCCTTTGCTGCGGGCCCAGACCGTCGCCGCGCTGGCGGCGTTCCTCCTCTTGGCCGGACTCTCCTGGGCGACGGGACTGGGCGCGGCGGGCTGGACCGCGGGGTCGCTGTGCATCGTCGGCACGTGGACCGCCTACACCGCGGCCCAGCGGCGCCGGCGCGCGGGCCCCGCCGGACCAGCGGACGCGGTGACCCTCGCGCGGGTCGGACTGATCGCAGGCGTGGCCGCACTCGTCGGCGACGGGCTGTTCGGCGGCGATGTTCCGAACGTCCTGCTGGCCGGCCTCGCCGCGGTGGCGCTGGTGCTGGACGCCGTGGACGGCGCGGTGGCCCGGCGCACGCGGACGGCGTCGGCCCTGGGCGCGCGGTTCGACATGGAGGCAGACGCGCTCCTGCTGCTGGTGCTCAGCGTGCACGCGGCCCTGTCGGTGCTGGGCGCGTGGGTGCTGGCGATCGGCGCGATGCGCTACGCGTTCGCCGCGGCGGGCCGCCTGGTCCCGCGTCTGCGCGAGCCCCTTCCGCCGTCCGACGCCCGCCGGGCCGTCGCCGCGCTGCAGGGGATCGCGCTGGTGGCTGCGGCGCCGGATCTGCTGCCGGTGCCGGCGGTCACGGCCGCGACGGGGGGCGCGCTGGCGCTGCTGGTGTGGTCCTTCGGCCGGGACACCCTCCGCCTGCTGCGCACCGGTCGGTCGGAGGCCCCGGTCGGCCAGGCCGGCCGAGCCGGCGAGGTGCACGACGCGGAACCGTCGAAGGCGCCGACGTCGGGTGCCGCGGGCGCGCGCAGCCGCGGGGTCGGCGCACGGCTCGACCGGACGCTTGGCCACCCCGAGCGCCCGTGTCGGCTCAGTCCGGGCCGCCGCCGGGGCTGAGCTCTTTGCCGTCCGCGTCCCGGTAGGTCACCTCGGCGGCGATGGATGCCGGCCGTGGTCACCGGCCGCAGGGATCCCTCCGCCGCCGGGGGCCTCGTCGGGATCGCGCACGCGCCCTCCGGCCCGCGCGCGTTCCCGCGCGCGCTCCGGGCGGTGCGGACGCCGGCCTGCCGCAGGCCCGAGCGCGGCGCCGGCGGCGGCCACCAGCGCGGCGGACGCGAATGCGGCGCCGGGGCCGAAGGCGTCGCTGAGCGCGCCGACCGCGGGCGAGGCGGCGGCCTGGCCCGCCGCGATCGCCAGGAACGCCGCGCCGACGCCGTACGCGGGCGATTCGGTGTAGACGCGCGTGCCCCATAGCAGCAGCACGGCGGTCAGCGCGATGTAGACGGCCCCGAAGAGGCCGCCCGCGATCTGGATGCCCGGCGTGCTGCCCGCCGCGAGCACGAGCCCCGCCGTCGCGGCGGCGAGCGCGACCATCCCGCCGAACCATGCGCGGCGCAGCCCGGCGCGGGCGGCGATGTCCCCGGTCAGCGCTCCGAAGAGGCCGGCCGCGCCCAGAACGATCCACATGCCTGTGGAGGCGGGCTCGCTCGCCCCCTGCGCGACGGCCACGTCGCGGCCGAAGGTCCACACGGCGGAGCTGGCGGCGCCCATCACACCCGCCGCGGCGAGCAGCCGCGGCGCACCGGCGGGCAGCCCCCGCGCGGCGGGCGTGCGCGCCGGCCGGCCCCGGTGCCCGGGCGCGGAGGAGCCCGCTCCAATGCCCCTGCCGCCGCCCGATCGGGCGGCGGACGCGAGTCGCCCTCGGTGGGGCGGGACCACGGCGGCAGTCCACAGCGTCGCCGCCGTCGCGGCGCACGCGAACACCGCCCAGGGCAGCCGCCACTCCTCGGCGAACAGCAGGGCGACGGGTCCCGAGACCATGACGCCGAGCCCGGTTCCGGCGTTCACGACGCTCTGCACGCGGTCCGCGTGCCGGGGCCGCACCCACCTCGCCACCGCGCCGGCCAGCGGCGGGGAGACCGCTCCGCTGCTGGCACCGGTGAGCACCACTCCGGCGGCGAGCACCGCGGCGCCGGGCGCGGCCGCGATCAGCCCGGTCCCCGACGCCGCCGCGGCACCCGCCGCGACGGCTACCGCGCGCGGCCCCCATCGGGGAGTCGCGGCCGAGGCCGCGACGACGGCGGCGCAGTAGCCCGCGTAGCTCGCCGAGGCGATGGCGCCGGCTGCCGCGGCGCTGAGGCCGAATTCGGCGCTGAGCACCGGAACGAACAGCCCGTACGCGAAGCGCGCGAGCCCGTAGCAGGCCGCGATGAGCGTGATCCCCGCCGCGGCGAGCCGCAGCGCGGGCACGGCCCCGGGCGCGCTCTCCTGCGCCGGTGCGGTGGAGCCGCCGCCGTCTGCACCTTGCCCCGTCATGCCTCACCCTCCCGTTGAATATACCGATCGGTATACATTCCAGGGTGGGCGGTGTGCAGGGTTGAGTCAACCCACCGGTGGGTATAGTTAGCGGCATGGCGACACCAGCGGACACGACACCGGCCGGACAGCGCATCCTCGACGCTGCGGGCGGCCTGTTCTACCGCGACGGCATCAACGCGGTCGGGGTGGCGCTGGTGGCCGACACCGCCGGTGTGACGAAGAAGACCCTCTACGACCGCTTCGGCTCGAAGGACGAGCTGGTGGTGCGCTATCTGCGTCGGCGCCATGAGGACTGGTGGGCCTACCTGGAGGAGGGCCTGGCCGCCGCCGCGTCCCCGCGCACCCTGGCGCTGGTCGACGCATACATCTGGCACCCCCGGCTGGACGTCGAGCGCGGCTGCGCCTTCATCAACGCCGCCGCCGAGCTTCCCCCCGGCCACGCGGGCCGGGCCGTCATCAGGGAGCACAAGCGCTCCGTGCGCGCACGCCTCGCCGACCTCATCGCCGAGGACGCGCCGGGCGCCGACGCCGACGACCTCGCCGAGCACGTGTTCCTCCTCCTGGAAGGCGCCATCGCGCACTGCGGCATCGACGGCGGCGAGGCCAGGATGCGGACGGTCCGCGACCTCACGGCCCGCCTCCTCCACCCGTCCGCCGACGGCGCAGCCGAGTAGGCCCCGCTGCTCAGCCACGGCATGCCGCGACGGGATCGCGCAGGTCGGCCGCGACGCCCGGGCAGGCCGCGGCCCTCGGCGCGGAGCGGCCGCCGGGGCGGTTATCGGGTTCGCGGCCCTTCGGCGCGGGGTGACCGGTTATCGTCGTTGCACGGTGGAACGTGTCCGGGCGGACGACCGCACCGAGTACGGGTCATGGCGCGATCCTCGAAGGAGTGACCAGTGACGCACCTGGCAGTGGGCGAGCACGCCGCCCGCGTCATGCAGCGCGAAGCCGACCGGCGCGGGATCGCGCTGGAGCCGGAGACGGACGGCGGTCTGCCCGAGGAGATGCCCGCCGAACTGGCCCCTTGGGCGTGCAAGGTCGCCGGAAAGGGCTGGTGCGTCTTCGCGGCGCTCGATCCCGTTAGCGAGATCACCACCCCGGCGGAGCGCGATTTCCTGCCGCTCGCCCGGGTGCTCGCGAACTCTTGGCAGATCATCGACGGCACCGGTTCCGTCCGGGTCACCAAGGTCCCCGGGTAAGCCGATCGGCACACCGCATCGGTCGGCCCGATCGCCTCGCCGGTTCCCGGCAGGTCGCCCGCCTTCGCGGGACATCGGCCCCGTCCCGGTCGTACCCGGTATGGACTTCGGTGTCGACACGTTGGCGGCGGTCGGCGACCCGGTGTTCCGGCCTCTCGGGATCGGACGGGCCGGGAAGCCGCTTGAGGCTGAAGTGATCCCCGCATGCCGGTAGGCGTAGGGCTGTGCTTGGGTGGGCGAGGCTTGCACGACGGCGACAGGAACCCCCATGAGTGACACACCTTCCACCTTGGCCCCCATCGGGGAGTACATCAGCACCCGCTACTGGCATGTGGCCACGATCGCCGTGCTGGCATGGGGGGCGGCTGCCTGCCTGCTCCTCGGACCGGTGCCCGTGTTCGGGGAAGGCTACGGTGACTGCGGCTTCCTCTGGGAGGCCGGGACCCGCTTTCCCGAAGGGCGGTGCGCCGAGACCGAAACCGATCAGGTGGTGTACGCGGGCATCGCGATCCTCGTCGCCGGCCCGACGACGGCCTCGTGGCTTTGGAGGGCGGTGCTCCAGGAGATCAGAAGCCGCCTCACGCGGGACTGAACCGCTTGACGCTCAGTCGACGGGGCGCTTGAGGACCGCGCGGATCTTCGGCCCTCGCCGCTCGTCGGGCGGCGCGCCGATCAGGGCGGGGGAAACAGGAGTGTCCGCCGGGTCATGAACGGGTAAAAGCACCCCGTGATCATCATCGGTCCGACCGCGGCCGTCCTCCTGTTGATCGTCCTCGGGTGGCTCTTCCGCGAAAGCGGCTGCCTGGAGTTCCTCGGCTGCTACGCCCTCGTCCTCCTGCTGATCGGAGCGGCCTACCTCGGCGAACACCTCGGCTGGTGGGGTCCCGTCTTCTGACCGGGGATGCGACCCGCAACACGGCGAAGGGGTCTGCCGCTGTGCGACAGACCCCTTCTGACCTGCGGAGGCTCGGGGATTTGAACCCCGGAAGGGCGTGAACCCTAACCGCATTAGCAGTGCGGCGCCATAGACCGGACTAGGCGAAGCCTCCTGGCCGGAACAACACTACCGAGCGCCCGGTGCTCGGCGCAAAACGAATGACCGGGAGCGCGGCCGCCGAGCCCCGATCAGGTCGTCGCACGGTCGATGGTGAGGTCCGCGTCCTGGCGGAGCTTGTTCACCGCGCGGGAGAGGGTGCTCTTGACGGTGCCGAGGGTGACGCCCAGCCGGTCGGCGATCTGGACCTCGGTCATGTCCTGGTAGTAGCGCAGTACGACCATGGTCCGCTGCCGGTCGGGTAGCCGGCTGATGGCGCGGTGGACGGAGTCGGCGAGGTCGGTCTTCCAGGTGGGGTCTTCGATGCGCTGGTCGGGGATGTCACCGGTGGGATAGATCGACATGTGCTGCCGGCGCCATTCCGAGATCTGGGTGTTGACCATGGCGCGGCGGACGTAGCCGTCGCGGGCGTTGGGGCTGGCGATCCTGTCCCAGGCGAAGAAGGTCTTGATCAGGGCGGCCTGCAGCAGGTCCTCGGCCTCGGAGCTGTTGTTGGCCAGGGAGCGCGCCATGCGCAGCAGCGCAGGACCGCGATCGCTGACGTAAGCGGAGAACTCCTCGTACCTCGACTTGTGTGCTGTTCCCGTCACGCGATCACCGCCCCGGAGTCGGTAGGTGCGCACCCGGACCGCGGCCCGGAACGCATCCCCGGCTCACATCGCCATCGTGATTTCACTGTGTCACGGCGGGAGTAATCGGTAGCTCTCATCGGCCTCATCTCTGCACAAACGGGACGTTCGATGCCCTGTTGTGGGGGGGGGGGGGGGTGCGAGTCGTCCCAGGTCACGCTCGCCCGGGCGGTTCGCCTTCGGCCTCCCGAGCTGAGCGGCCACCGCGCCGCGTGACGCTCGGTCATCGGAGGGTGCGGAGGGGTCCGCCGCAGCCGCGGCCGCGCCCGCCGCGGCGCGTCCGCCCCGCCCGGTACCGGTACGGCCGCGAAATGCGGCGACTCCGGCGTGTGGAGCCGCTCCCGAGCCGCCCGCGGCGACAATGGGCCAGGACCACCGAAGGAGGCGCCATGCCCGTCGACGTGCGCCCGCGGAGACGGCACCGTCTACGCGTCGGTGCCGGCGACCACCCAGCCGCCGTTCGCGGTGTGGGACGCGGCTCCGCCGAAGGAGCCCGCTGCGGGCGGAGGCCGCGTTCGGGGCACGGTCTCCTGGTACGACCCCGCCGTCGGCGACCCGGCCCAGGGCGATGTGCGCGGGGCCGCCTATCCGGCTCTCGCTCGGCACGACCGTCGGGGTGCGCAACGAGTGCGCGGATCGCTCGGCCGTGCTGCCGCTGGTCGACTGCGCCGCCGTCTCCTCCCGCTTCTGCGACCGATGCGCCGACTGCGGCACCGGCGCCGAGGGCGCATCTCTACGCCTATCTAGCGCTCTATAAAATATGCGCTAGATCCATCTAGAGACTTCTAGCGATGCGGCGCCTCGGTGCCTCTTGCCCTGTCTAGCGTGATCTAGCAAAAATCCGAGAAACGCCGATACAACCCGACATACGTCACACGCCGCACGCGCCCGCCCTGCCTCAGTCCGGCTGGCGGCGGAGGAAGCGGCCGAAGTGCGGGACGGTGAACGCGATGGTGCCGCGCTCGGCGCTGTAGATGAGGCCCTTCTTGATCAGGCTGTCGCGGGCGGGCGAGAGGCTGGAGGGCCGGCGGCCTAGGGAGGTGGCGACCTCGGTGGTCTGCACCGGCTCGTCGCCCAGCGACGCCATCGCCCGCATGTAGTCGCGCTCGGCCGGGGTGGCGCGTTCGTAGCGGCTGCCGAAGAAGCCGACCGCGAGCTCCTCCTCGGCCTCGGGCGCCGCGATCTCGACGTCCTCGGCGGTGATCGGGGTGTCCAGCGCGTGGTCCCAGGTGACCTTGCCGTAGGCCTGCACGAAGTAGGGGTAGCCGTCGGAGACCTCGTAGAGCGCTGCGAGCGCCCCGGAGTCGAAGGCGACCGCCTCGGTGTCGGCCGGTGCGGTGAGCGCGTAGTCGGCCGCGTCGCGGCTGAGCCGGTCGATGCGGGTGTAGCGGAAGAGGCGCTCGGAGTAGCTCTTGCTCGCCGACAGCACCGCGGGCAGGTGCGGCAGCCCGGCGCCGACGACGATCAGCGGCCCGCCGTTCTGGGAGAGCTCGTGGCAGGCCGTGCACAGGGCGGAGACGTCGTCGGGGGTGATGTCCTGCATCTCGTCGATGAACAGGGCGATGCCCACACCCAGGTCGGTGGCCACGGACGCGGCGTCGAGGAACAGTTCGACCAGGTCGATTTCGAGGTCGCCGGAGTCGGCCCGGCCGCGAACCGCCGGGACGTCGATGCCCGGCTGCCAGCGCGGACCGCCCTTGGCGGCCTTGGCGCCGGCCTTGCCGGATGCGGCTTCGTCCTCCTTGGCCTGGGCGAACGCCTTCAGAACGCCCAGCACGTGCTCGATGCGGTCGGGCGCGCGGTGGCGCGGCGCGAGCTCGCGCAGGGCCATGTGCAGGGCGGCCGCCACCGGGCGGCGGATCGACTGGTCGGGGCGGGCTTCGATCTTGCCGGTTCCCCACAGGCGCTGGATGGCCATCGACCGGAAGGTGTTGAGCAGCACGGTCTTGCCGACGCCGCGCAGCCCGGTGAGCACCGTGCTGCGCTCCGGCCGTCCCCGGGACACCCGCTCGAGTACGACCTCGAACTGGCGCAGCTCGCGCTCGCGCCCGGCGAGCTCGGGGGGACGCTGGCCGGCGCCCGGAGCATAGGGATTGCGCACGGGGTCCATGCCATCGGACTCTATACGCGGCTCTAGTGCTGCCTCTAGAGAGCGGTAGAAAGCAGCAGACGACGGCGCGTCCCAGTCGACCCGGCGCAGTGCCCGGCGGTCGTCGAACGGGGAGTGGGGGGCGCGCCCGACCCCGGTGGGTCCGGGCGCGGTCCGACCCCTGACGTGCGCTGCCGTGGTCATGCCCCCCACTCCCCTATCTCGAACGTGTGTTCGATCACTGAGGACTTTAGTGGATGAGAGGCCGGTGCGCCACCCGCCGAAACCCGTCGATCTTGTGGCTATCGTGAAAGAAAGTGACTTCCATTCGCGATGGCTACAAGATCGACGGTGGTGTACCCGGTTGCAGCCGCGTCGCCGGCCGGTCGCCCGACGACCTCTCAGGCCAGCAGCTTGTCCTCGCGCTCCACGGCCGCGCGGCTGAAGGCGGAGACGGTCTCGCGGTAGTCCTTCTCGGAGTCGGGCCCGAGCACAGCGGTGGTGCCCAGGTATCCGCCGTTGCGGTACACGAGGCGGTACAGCCACACCTTCTCGCCGCCGATCGCGGTCTCCACGGCGAACGCGCGCGACCCGTCGGCGATCTCCTCCACCTCGACCTCCTGGAGCCGGTAGGAGGTCGTCGACCCGTCCTTAATGGTCGCCTTGTAGCTGTCGCAGCCCTCGGGCGGCGAGGCGGAGACGACCTCCTCGGCCGTCTCCTCCGGCACCTCGATCAGGGTGTGGGTGATCGTGTCGTCGCCGCGTGCGAAGGTGGCCAGCGACGTGGGCGCCTTGCGCACCTCGGGCAGGTCCGCCCACTGGTTGGTGGCGTCCATGCACTGCGGCTTGTCCAGCTCGGCGGTCTTGCGCAGCTTGTCGGTCTGCTTGGTGGTCGACAGCTCCGCGTAAGTGCCCGCCTCGCTTCGCTGGGGCACCACCTTGGCCTCCTCGAACTGCACCAGCTGGGCTTTGTGCAGCCGCTGGGCCTCGTCGGCGCGGGGGTCGCCGCTGTCGCTGTCGTCCCCTTGGGCGCCGCCGCAGGCGGTTGCGGCGGCGAGGGCGACCGCGGCGAGTGCTGCGGCCGTCGCCCTTCGTGCTGGCAGGGGGTGCTCCATGGTGCTGTTTCCTCTTCTGTGCGATATTGCCGCTGAGGTCCGCAGGCGCTTCTCCCTGGCGGTGATCGCCGAAAGTAGCCTGGGCAGTGCACAGAGTATCGAGGAAGGACAACGGTGTCGGAGCCGAATTCGCCATATCTCCGGGACGCGCTCGAAACCATCCCCGCCTACAAGCCCGGGCGCACGGTGGTCTCGCCGGGCGGCCGGTCGGTCAAGCTCTCCTCGAACGAAAGCCCGTACGGACCGCTGCCCTCCGTGCGCGAGGCGGTGGCCGCCGCGGCGGCGGACCTCAACCGCTATCCCGACGCCGCGTCCGCCGAGCTCACCGCGGCGCTGGCCCACCGGTTCGGCGTCGACGAAGAGCGGATCGCCCTGGGCGCGGGCTCGGTCGGCCTGCTGCAGCAGATCCTGGCTGCGACCGCCGACCCCGGCGCCGAGATCGTCTATGCGTGGCGCTCGTTCGAGGCCTATCCGCTCCTGGTGGAGCTGTCGGGCGCCGCGCCGGTGACCGTCCCGCTGCGCGGCGAGGCCCACGACCTCGACGCCATGGCCGAGGCCGTCACCGACCGCACGCGCGTCGTCTTCGTGTGCAACCCGAACAACCCCACCGGTACCGCTGTGCGCGAGTCCGAGCTGGCCGCGTTCCTCGACCGGGTGCCCGAGCACGTGCTGGTGGTGCTCGACGAGGCCTACCGCGAGTACGTCCGCGACCCGCAGGTCCCCGACGGCGTCGCGAGCTTCGGCGACCGCCCCAACGTCGCGGTCCTGCGCACGTTCTCCAAGGCCTACGGCCTCGCCGCGCTGCGGGCCGGCTTCATGATCGCGCCGCCGCGAATCGCCACCGCCGTCCGCAAGACGCTGGTCCCGTTCGCGGTCAACCACGTCGCCCAGGCCGCCGCCGTGGCGTCGCTGGCCGCCGAAAAGGAGCTGCTGGAGCGCGTGGATGCCACGGTCAAGGAGCGTGAGCGGGTGCGCGACGCGCTGCTGGCCGACGGCTGGGAGGTACCGACGACCGAGGCGAACTTCGTCTGGCTGCGGCTGGGCGAGCACACCGGCGACTTCGCCGCCGCGGCCGCTGCCGAGGGTGTGGCGGTGCGCGCGTTCCCGGGCGAGGGCGCGCGGGTGAGCATCGGCGCAGCGGAGGACAACGACGCCTTCCTCGACGTCGCCCGCGAGTTCCCGCACCGCAACCGCGACTGACCCGGCCGGGTCCCGTCGGCCGCACCGCTGCGCGCGCCCGCGCCTCCCGCCGCGCAGGCGACAGGCCCCCGCTCCCGCGGAACGCGATCGGGGGCCGGCGCCGCCGACAGCGGCACCGGCCCCCGATGCGTCGGGCACATGCCGGAAGCGGCTACTTGCCCGCCTTGTCCTTGTCCAGCTTCTCCAGGATGAGCCGGTAGAGCTGGCGCGGTCGCCCCGGCTGCAGCGTGCGGTTGGGCGGCAGCGGCCAGGCGAGCCCCTCCTCGACCAGCGTGCGCAGCAGCCGCCGGGCCGTGCGCGGGGTCACGCCCAGCATGCGCCCGGCGTTCTCGGCGTCGACCACGAGGGGGCCGTCCTCCTCGGCGATCTTCTCCGAGAGCCGCAGCAGGGTCTCGCGCCCCTTGGTCCGCAGCGGTTCGGTCGTCTGGCGCTGAGGCGCACGCTGCGCGGGCACCAGCGACCGGCCTTCCCGGTCGACCGCGAAGCTCTGCCGGGTCGCCTGCGCCCGGCTCAGCGCGGCGCGGGCGTGGGTCTCGGCGTCCTGCGTGGTGCGGCCCATGCCGATGCCCACCTCGATCGCGATGCCGAGCTCGGCCTTGATGCGCTCCACGAACGGCGGCTGGCGGAACCCTTCGGTCGCGCTGACGAGCGAACCGCGGGTGGCGGTCACCATGAACGTGTGGTCGTCCACCGGGTGCGCCGTGGCGTTGATCCGGTGCGCCTCCTGCAGCAGCAGGCGCTGCAGCGACAGGCGCAGCTCGTCGCGCCAGTAGCGGGGCGTCGAGCGGCGCGAGGAGTCGCGCAGCGTCGGGACGTCGACGATGACGACACCGAGCTGCGCCTCCTCCAGCCGGTGGTGGGCGCCCAGCAGCCCGGCGGTCTGCAGCGCGCTGCGCACCCCCGCGTTGGTGGGCCGCAGGCGCATCACCGGAACGCCCATGGACTCCAGCCGCTCGGCGACGCCGCGCACGCATGTGATCGCCATGCGGGTGGACTTGCGCCGCCACAGGCCCTCGTGGAACGAGGTCAGCTGGGCCGTGCTGGTGAGCTCCTCGTGCACGTGGATGCCGTCGACGGGCAGGTCGACCTCGGAATAGGCCTCGACGACGTCGGTGCGGCTGAGGACGTCGAGGCTGGCCCGCGTGGGATCGAGCCGTTCGTCCAGGGTGGCCCGCAGCAGGGCCTCGTGCAGGCTGGCTCCGCCCAGAGGCACGTAGGTGGCGGGCATGGTCAGCACGCCCGCCTTCCGTGCGAACTCGTAGGGGACGGGGCTGGCGAACAGATACGCGTCGATCGCCGACCCCAGGCGCAGCACCTTGTCGGTCGCCTCTTGCTCATCTCGATACGCGGCGGCGATGAGTCTGGCGTTGAGCGGTCCCGTGGACCCCGGTCCCATGAGCATCACCCGCTCGACCACTTCATGGGGACCGATGACACCAATCGTCAGATCGCCAGTTCGCTGCGCACTCACCTCGGGCTGCTCCCCGCTACCATTCCACGCTCTTCACTATGTGCGCCCACTGGTTTTCCCGAACCTGTTCCCTGTCACGGCATGGTTGCCGAGATCGTACCCATTGTGCGGGGCCAATGAAGATCGTTTCACACAGAACGCCGAAAGCCCGGGTGGGAGCCGGTCGCCCCCACCCCGGCCTAATCTGCGAATTCAGTGACTATTCGGAGCCTTCACGCACAACGTCGGCACCCAATGCGACCAGCCGCTTTTCGAACTGAGCGTGACCGCGGTCGACCAGATAACCGGGTGCGACCACCGTCTCGCCTTCGGCGACCAGCCCCGCGAGTACCAGAGCGGCGCCCGTGCGCAGGTCGTGGGCGACCACCGGGGTACCGCGAAGCGCCGTGTGGCCGTGGACGATTGCGCGGGTGCCGTCGACCTCTATCTTCGCACCCATCTTGGTCAGCTCGTCGGTCAGCGCGAACCGGCCGTCGTAGATCGCCTCGTGCAGGTAGCTCTCGCCCTCGGCCATGGTGGCCAGCGCCATCAGCGGCGACTGCAGGTCGGTGGCGAACCCGGGGTAGGGCGAGGTGACGGCGTTGATGGGACGCAGCGGGGCGCCGGCGTCGCGGCGCACGTGCAGCACCGCGCCCTGCTGGGCGAACTCCACGCCCATCTGCTCCAGCTTCCAGCGGGCGACGCCCAGGTGCTCCAGGTGGGCGCCGACGAGGCTGACCTCGCCGCCGGTGGCCGCGGCCATCATCGCGAAGACGCCGGCGTCGATGCGGTCCGACATTATGGTGTGCTCGACCGCGGTGAGCTCGTCGACGCCCTCGACCGTGATGAAGCCGGTGCCGCCGCCGCTGATCTTGGCGCCCATGCGGGTCAGGAACTCGATGACGTCGATCACCTCGGGTTCGAGGGCCGCGTGCTCGATGACCGTGGTTCCCGGGGCCAGTACCGCGGCCATGATGAGGTTCTCGGTGCCGGTGTGGGAAGGCGTGTCGAGGTAGAGGTGGCCGCCCCGCAGGTTGCCGGCCTCGATGTTGATGTGGTTCCGCGCGTCGTCCTCGGTGACCTCGGCGCCGAGTCGGGCGAAGCCCCGGTAGTGGAAGTCCAGTTTGCGGCTGCCGAGGTTGCATCCCCCGACACCCTCGATGCGGGCGTGGCCCATACGGTGCATCAGCGCCGGTACGAACAGCACGGACCCGCGGAACCGGGACGCGATGTCGGCGGGCAGAACGGCGCGCTCGGGGTCGTTGAGCTGGGAGGCGTCGATCACCACCGTGCGCTCGGCCTCATGGAACTCCACCTTGGCCCCGATGTGCTCGGCGAGCTCCAGCGCGCGGTGGACGTCCTCGATGAGGGGGACGTTGCGCAGCACCGTGCGCCCCTTGGCCGCGAGCAGGGCGGCGCCGATCATCGGCAGCACGGCGTTCTTCGCGCCCTGGATGAACGCCGTCCCGTTCAGGGGACGGCCGCCGCGGACGCGGTAACGAACCTCCTGGCCCATGCTCATGTGCTCCTTCGTGAGGCTGTTTAGGTGTAGGGGTCGTTCTCGTCGGACTCGGTGCGTTCTCAGACGCGGATGTCAGGTGGAGCGTTCCGACGAGGCGGGCTCAACCTGATAGCCATCGGCGAGTGTCCGGGCTCGGTGTTGGGCGCTGACTGGCACTACGAGTCGTGTGCCCGCTGAGGCGGACCTCATGCCGACCGCGGCAGGCAAGGCGTACTTCGGGCGTAATACCAGGTGGCGCGCCGATCCCGGAGATGGCGGGTTGTTGGGGCGCCCTTTGCGGGGTGCTGGGCTTCCCGGCGTCCGGGCAAAGGGCGGCTTCCACTGTATGTCCTGCGCGTTCCCTTCGCAGACATCGTGCTTCGGATCACCGGCGCACCGTCCGCGGAGGAGGGCCGCCGGGGACGCCGCCGTTCCCGTGACCGGCCTCGACGTGCGCCGGAGCCGCCGAGGGCGGTGCGTTCCGCGCGCCGAGGTGTGTGCGGGACCGCACGCGAGCACCGGGCGTGTCGCGGCCGCGCCCGGTCAAGACGGCTCCAAGGTTCGCCATCCGGGCCACTGCGGCCGCCCGGCGCGGGGCGCGCGGGCTGGCCGGACGAGGGGTGCGGCAGCAGGCGCCGAGCGGCGTGTGCGCCCCCACGGGGTGCTGGAGCGCCCGCTGAGCGCGCCCGCGGGCGGGCACCCGCACGGGCCCGGCGTCGTGTGCGCGCCTAGCTCAGCTTCGCCAGGCGCTCGAAGAGGCCGTCCAGCCGCCGCACGAAGCGCTCGGGGCGGCAGACCTCGTCCAGCCGCTCCTCGTCGAGTGCGACCCCGCGCTCGGCGGCCTCTGCGCGCAGCGTCTCGCGGAAGGGCGTGCCCGAGTCCCAGGTGCCCATCGCGGCGGCCTGCACCAGCGCGTAGACGTCCTCGCGCGAGGCCCCGGTCTCGATCAGCTCGGACACGACGGTGGAGGAGTAGATCAGCCCGCCGGTGGAGTCGAGGTTGGCGCGCATCCGGTCGGTGTCGACGACCAGTCCGCTCACCAGCCGCGTCGTCACGTGGAGCAGGTAGTCGGCGGCGATCGCCGCGTCGGGCAGCGAGATGCGCTCGGTCGAGGAGTGCGAGATGTCCCGCTCGTGCCACAGCGGGATGCCCTCCATCACCGGCACGATCTGCGCGCGCACGTTGCGCGCCATGCCGCAGATCCGCTCGGAGAGGATCGGGTTCCTCTTATGGGGCATGGCGCTGGAGCCCTTCTGGCCCTTGCCGAAGGGCTCCCACAGCTCCCGCACCTCGGTGCGCTGTCCGTGCCGGACCTCCAGGGCGACCGCCTCGCACACGGTGGCCGTGATGGCCAGGCACGAGACCCACTCGGAGATGCCGTCGCGCAGCACCACCTGGGTGGACACGTCGGCAGGACGCAGGCCCATGCGCTCGGCGACGTAGGCCTCGACGCGCGGGTCGATGTTGGAGTAGGTGCCCACCGGGCCCGAGACGGCCATCACGCCGACCGCCTCGCGGGCGCGGCGCAGCCGGTCCCGCGAGCGCGCCAGCCCGAACGCGAAGTCGGCGACGCGGTGGCCCCACACGTCGGGCTCGCCGTGGATGCCGTGCGTGCGGCCGACGCGCAGGGTGCCGCGGTGCGCCAGGGCGTGGTCGCGCAGGGCGGCGACCAGGGTGTCGGCCTTGGCCAGCAGGATGTCGGTGGCCTCGACCAGCTGGGCGGCCAGCGCGGTGTCCAGCAGGTCCGAGGAGGTCATCCCGAAGTGCACCCAGGCGGCGGCCTCGCGCGGCTCGGTGTTGTCGGCCCAGGCGGTGAGGAAGGCGATCACGTCGTGCTGGGTGACCGCCTCGATTTCGGCGACCCGCTCGGGGGTGGGGGGCGGTGCGGCGCGCACCGGTTCCACCGCGTCGGCGGGCACGGTCCCGTCGTCCGCGTGGGCCTCCAGCACCAGCGTCTCGACCTGGCACCAGAGCTCGTACTTGTGGGCGTCTGAGAAGACCCGCCCCATCTCCGGAAGGGTATAGCGCTCGATCACCCGCCCATTTTCGCAGGTGCTCCGGGTGCCGGGGCCGTCGGCTCAGGCGGTACCGGCCGCCGCGCGCTCGGCGATGTCGGTGCGGTAGAAGCTGCCGCGCAGGTCGATGAGCTCGGCGGCCTGGTAGGCGCGCTCGCGGGCGCGGGCGAGGGTGTCGCCGGTGCCGACCACGTCGAGCACCCGGCCGCCCGCCGAGGTGAGATCGCGCACGCCGCTCCAGGCGGTGCCTGCGTGCAGCACGTAGGCACCGTCGAGCGCCGAGGCGGCGTCGATCCCGGTGACCGGGTCGCCCTTGGCGGGGTCGGCGGGGTAGTTCTCGGCGGCGATGACGACGGTCACCGCAGCTCCGCCGCGCCACTCCAGCTTGGTGTTGGAGCTGAGCCCGCCGATGTCGGCGGCCTGCAGCAGCCCGCCGATGGGCGTGGCCAGGCGGTCCAGCAGCACCTGGCACTCGGGGTCGCCGAAGCGGGCGTTGAACTCCACCACCCGCGGTCCCTGCGAGGTCAGCGCCAGGCCCACGTAGAGCAGCCCCTGGTAGCGGATGCCGCGCCGCGCCATCTCGGTGAGGGTGGGGCCGACCACGGTCTCCATGACGTCGTCCACCAGGCCCTCGGGTGCCCAGGCGAGCGGGGCGTAGGCGCCCATGCCCCCGGTGTTGGGCCCGCGGTCGCCGTCGTAGGCGCGCTTGAAGTCCTGGGCCGGCAGCATCGGCAGGGCGTGGATGCCGTCGCTGATGACGAACAGCGATACCTCGGGTCCGTCCAGGTACTCTTCGACGACGGCACGGCCGCATTCGCGCGCGTGGCGTTCGGCCTCGGCCCGGTCCTCGGTCACCACGACGCCCTTGCCCGCTGCCAGCCCGTCGTCCTTGACCACGTAGGGCGGCCCGAACGCGTCGAGCGCCTCGGCGGCCTGGGCGGGCGAGCGGCACAGGCGGGAGCGCGCCGTGGGCACCCCGGCGGCCTCCATGACCTCCTTGGCGAAGCCCTTGGAGCCCTCCAGCCGGGCGGCCTGCTGGTCGGGGCCGAAGACCGGGATCCCGCGTTCGCGCAGCGCGTCGGCCACCCCCGCCACGAGCGGCGCCTCGGGGCCGATCACCACCAGCTCGGCGCCGATCCGGGAGGCCAGCTCGGTCACCGCGAGTCCGTCGACGGGGTTGATCACGTGGTTGTCGGCGTGTTCGGAGGTTCCGGGGTTCCCGGGCGCACAGTGCAGATCGGTCACCCCGGAGTCGAGTGACAGGGCGCGGACCAGGGCATGCTCGCGGCCACCGCCGCCGAGGACCAGGGCTTTCACTTCACGGACCCTTTGTTTGTCGTGGATAGCAGGGGACAGGCCGCGGGGGTCAGACCAGGGAGCGCAGTTCGAGGGTCTGGTCGCGCCCCGGACCGACCCCGATCGCGGAAATCGGGGCTCCGGCCATCTCCTCAAGGGTACGCACGTAGGCCTGCGCGGTCTTGGGAAGCTCCTCGAAGCTCCGCGCGTGGGAGATGTCCTCGTTCCAGCCGTCAAGGTACTCGTAGACGGGGACCGCGTGGTGGAAATCCGTCTGGGTCATCGGGATCTCGTCGTGGCGGGTGCCGTTGGCCTCGTAGCCCACGCACACCGGGATGCGCTCCAGGCCCGACAGCACGTCCAGCTTGGTCAGGAAGAAGTCGGTGATGCCGTTGATGCGGGTGGCGTAGCGGGCGATGGGCGCGTCGAACCAGCCGCACCGCCGGTTGCGCCCCGTGGTCACGCCGTACTCGCCGCCTTTCTGGCGCAGCCACTCGCCCCATTCGTCGTGCAGCTCGGTGGGGAAGGGGCCGGAGCCAACGCGGGTGGTGTAGGCCTTGACGATGCCCACGACCTTGGTTATGCGCGTGGGCCCGAGCCCCGCACCGGCGCAGGCCCCGCCGGCGGTCGGCGAGGAGGACGTCACGAACGGGTAGGTGCCGTGGTCGATGTCCAGCAGCGTGCCCTGGGAGCCCTCCAGGTACACGGTCTTGCCGTCGTCCAGCGCCTTGTTGAGCTCCAGGGAGGTGTCGGCGACGAAGGGGCGCAGCTCCTCGGCGTAGCCCATGTACTCGTCGAAGACCTGGTCCAGGTCCACGCCGCGCCGGTTGAAGACCTTGGTAAGCACCTGGTTCTTGTCGTTGAGCGCGAGTTCGAGCTTCTGCCGCAGGATCTTGGGGTCGAACATGTCCTGCACGCGGATGCCCGTGCGCGAGATCTTGTCGGCGTAAGTGGGGCCGATGCCGCGGCCGGTGGTTCCGATGCGGCCCTTGCCCAGGAACCGCTCGGTGACCTTGTCGAGGGCCCGGTGGTAGGGCATGATCATGTGCGCATTGGCCGAGACGAGCAGGCGTTCGGTGCTGACGCCGCGCTCGCGCAGGCCGCGCAGCTCTTCGAACAGCACCGCCGGGTCGATCACGACGCCGTTGGCGATGACCGGAACCACGTCGGGGGAGAGGATGCCCGAGGGCAGCAGGTGCAGGGCGTACTTCTGGTCGCCGATCACCACCGTGTGCCCCGCGTTGTTGCCTCCCTGGTAGCGGACCACGTAGTCGACCCGGTTGCCGACCAGGTCGGTGGCCTTACCCTTGCCCTCGTCTCCCCACTGGGCTCCAACGAGCGTGATCGCCGGCATCCGGGTCTACCTCTTCATTCGTTCGACCGAGCGTGGATGGTCGCGGTGCACAGCACATGAGCAAGCCCCTGACGCAAGCAAGCGACAGGGGCCCTTGCGTATTGAGCGTACATGACCCGCGCGGAGGCGTTAAGGGACGTTCCCCCTGCGGGGCCTACGAGCAGCGGCGCCGGCGCGCCGCCCGGCCGGGGCGTCGGAGGGGCCTTCGCCGCCGCCCGCCGCGACCCGGCCCGGCGCGCTAGGCGTTCAGGGCCTCGGCAGCGGTCGCGCTGCTCTCGCGCAGGAACGTCGAGCAGCGCCGGGCCTCCTCGGCCTCGCCGATGGCCTCGGCCGCGGAGGCGAGCATGTGCAGGGCGCGCAGGAAGCCGCGGTTGGGCTCGTGCTCCCACGGGATGGGGCCGTGGCCCTTCCACCCGGCTCCGCGCAACTGGTCGAGGCCGCGGTGGTATCCGGTGCGCGCGTAGGCGTAGGCGGCCACGTCCTCGCCGGCCTCGAACGCGCGCTCGGCCAGGGCGGCCCATGCCGCCGAGTAGGCGGGGAACCGGGCGGCGACCTCGGCCGGGTCGGTGCCCGCGGTCAGCGCCTCGGCGGCTTCGGTGGTCTCGTGCAGGTGTGTGGCGGGCGGCTCGCCGAGCAGGTTCTGTTGCAGGTCCATGCCTCCATCCTGCCAGCGCCGCCCCGCCTGGTGGCGTGCCCGGCCGCCCGCGTCCGCCCATGGAAGTGGCGACCGGGCACGCGCTGGTCCCCGGTTCGTGGGGAACCAGGGACCGGCTCGGGCGGGCGCTACTTCATCTTGTTGCCCGCGGACTTCAGCTGCCGGCAGCCCTCAACCACGCGCGCGGCCATGCCGGCCTCGGCCGCCTTGCCGTAGGCGCGCGGGTCGTAGGCCTTCTTGTCGCCCACGTCGCCGTCGACCTTCAGCACGCCGTCGTAGTTCTTGAGCATGTGGTCCGCGATGGGCCGGGTGAAGGCGTACTGCGTGTCGGTGTCGAGGTTCATCTTCACGACGCCGTAGTCGATGGCCGCGTGGATCTCCTCAAGGGTAGACCCGGAGCCGCCGTGGAAGACGAAGTCGAAGGGCTTCGCCTTGCCGTACTTCTCGGACACGGCCTCCTGCGCCTCCTTGAGGACCTCGGGACGCAGCTTGACGTGCCCGGGCTTGTAGACGCCGTGCACGTTGCCGAAGGTGAGGGCGGTCATGTAATAGCCCTTGTCGCCGGTGCCCAGCACCTCGGCGGTGCGCAGCGCGTCGCCGGGGGTGGTGTAGAGCTTCTCGTTGATCTCGCCGACGACGCCGTCCTCTTCGCCGCCGACCACGCCGACCTCGATCTCCAGGATGGTCCGCGCGGCGTTGGACGCGGCCAGCAGCTCCTGGGCGATCTCCAGGTTCTCCTCCAGCTCCACGGCCGAACCGTCCCACATGTGCGACTGGAACAGCGGCTGCTGCCCCTTGGCCACGCGCTCGGAGGACGCGCGCAGCAGCGGCCGGACGAAGCCGTCGAGCTTGTCCTTGGGGCAGTGGTCGGTGTGCAGGGCGATGTTGACGGAGTACTTCTCGGCGACGATGCGGGCGTACTCGGCGAAGGCGATCGACCCCGTGACCATGTCCTTGACGGTCGCGCCGGACAGGAACTCCGCGCCGCCGGTGGACACCTGGATGATGCCGTCGCTCTCGGCCTCCGCGAAGCCGCGCAGCGCGGCGTGGAGGGTCTGGCTGGAGGTCACGTTGATGGCCGGGTAGGCGAAGCCCTGCGACTTCGCGCGGCCCAGCATCTCCGTGTAGACCTCGGGGGTAGCGATAGGCATGGTGTTGACTCCCTGGTTGGCCTGGAGTGTCGTACGAGCGGCCCCGGCTGTCTCCGCGGAACCGCCTCTTATGCGGAAATTACCCAGTGGGTTGCCGGGCCAAGTATCGCGAAGTCGGCGTCGGAACGAAAGGTCTAGACCAAACCGGCGGCCGTGCGCCGCAGCGCAGGTGGCCGGGTTCCGGCGGTTCGCGCGTGCATGTGCGCCGACCGTCGCGCTCGGTCACCCTACGTGTTTTCGACGGCTCCAAGGGAGCGCAGAAGCCCGATTCGGACATATATCTCGTGTCCTACCGTCGAATGTCCACGGTGATACACGCTACATTCAGTAGCGTGGGACGACATCGCAACGATCCGCGAGGCATCGCCCAGATGGTGGCCATCGGCGGAGTGATCGTGCTGTTCATCACTCTCGTGATCCTCGGCGGATTCTTCCTGTACAAGTCGCTGCCCTCCGGCAGCGACACCGCCGCCGTACCGGAGGGCGCCGCGGGCACCACCGCCGACCCCCAGGCCGAGGAGATGCCGACCGGCAGCCTGTACATCAGGGCGGTCGGGGAGTCCAGCGAGGTCGTGGTGACCGTGCCCGGCGGAGACGTCCTCGCCGACACCACCCTGAAGACCGACGAGTACCTGAGCTTCACCGAGGAGCGCACCCTCAGCGTGACCATCGGCCGGCCGAGCGAGGTCGAGATCTACGTCCACGGCGAGCGCCAGGACGTCGAGGGCGAGGATCCCGGCTACAGCTTCGCCGTCCAGCCCTGACCCTTCGTCCCACAGCTCCCGCGGGCCGAGCGCTGCCCCTCTGCCGCCCGCGTGCTCAGACGTCCAGCTCCTCCGGGCGGAACGCCGTCCGGTAGTCGAGCCCTTCCGCTTCCACGCGCTCCCGCGCGCCGCGGTCGACGATGACCGCCACTCCCACGACCTCGGCCCCCGCCTCGCGCAGCGCCACGACCGCCGCGAGCACCGAGCCGCCCGTCGTGGAGGTGTCCTCCACCGCCAGCACCCGGCGGCCCGCCACATCCGGCCCCTCGATCCTGCGCTGGAGCCCGTGGGCCTTGCCCTCCTTGCGCACCACGAAGGAGTCCAGCCGCCGCCCGTGCGCGGCCGCGGCGTGCAGCATCGCGGTGCCGACCGGGTCGGCGCCCAGGGTCAGACCGCCCACCGCCTCGTAGTCCAGGTCGGCGGTGGCCTCCAGCATCATCCGGCCCACCAGCGGCGCGCTCTCGCCGTCGAGTGTCACCCGCCGCAGGTCCACGTAGTAGTCGGCCTGCCGGCCGGAGGAGAGCGTGACCCGGCCGTGCACGACGGCTTTATCGTTGATGTGTCGAAGGAGTTCGTCGCGGTCGCTCATGATCACCGAGCCTAGGGTGCGCCGGCCACCGCTCGGAGCGCCCGGGCACCGCCCGCGCCCGCGGCGGGCCGGCAGCCGAGCAGCGGATCGGAGCGAGCGATGTCCGAAGAGCGCGAGCACGCGGGCGCGCACGTGCGCGTCGAGACCACCAGCGACACCCGCGAGTCCGCCGACGACCTCGCGCGCTCGGTGGTCGACCGGCGCCTGGTCGCCTGCGCCCAGGTCGAGGAGCCCATCACCAGCTACTACCGCTGGGAGGGCGAGATCTGCGCGGACCGGGAGTGGCGCGTGGTGATGAAGACCGCACGGGATCGCCTGCCCGACCTCGTCGAGCATCTGCGGTCGGTGCACGGCTACGACGTCCCCGAGATCGTCGCCGTGCCCGTCGAGGGCGGGAACCCCGGCTATCTCGACTGGCTCGTCGAGGAGACCCGGCCCTGAACACCGACACCCCCGGCCTCGTCCTGCTGCACAGCCCGCTGGAGGAGCCCGCCCGGCTGCGGGGCGTGCGCGACGCGCTGCGCGGCCGCGGCGCGCACGCGGACCTGGCCGAGATCACCGACGACGACGGACCGCCCTACGCCGCCCGCTACATCGCCCGAGCGGCGCTGGAGATCCGCAGGCTCGCACCGCCCTCGCCGGTCGTGCTGGCGGCCCGCGGTGCGGCGGGACCGCTGCTGCCGCAGATCGGCGCCGCCCAGCGCGCAGCCCACCGACCGGTGGCCGCGTACCTGATCGCGGACTCCCTCCTACCGCAGCACGGCTCGCACTCCCGCGCCGAGCTGCGCGCCGCCCAGCTCGGCGACGGCGCCGCCGATCCCGGTGCGGCGGGCGCGGAGCGCGAGCGGCCGCCGGGGTTCTACACCGAAGCGCTGCCCATGGCCGCGGACTGGCCCGACGCGCCCTGCGGCTACCTGCTCACCGGCGGCGGGCCGGCCGCATGCGCGCGGCTCGCCGGGCTGCGCGGCTGGCCGGTCCTGGACCGCAGCGATGCAGGCGCGCCCGGCAGCGGCGCCGACGCGGCGCTGGCCGCCGGCCTGCTGGACCTGCTGGCCATGCTCTGAGACAGAGGCCGCTGGCCGATTCCGCCGTTGATCTTGTAGCTATCGTGAAGGAAAGCGATTGCCATTCACGATAGCTACAAGATCAACGGGGTTGGCGGCGCCGTGCGCCGCCAGGGGTCCAGGCCGTCGGGCAGTGCCACGGCGACCAGCCGGTGCGCGGCCGGCCCGTCCGCCGGCGGACGGGCGCCCCGGTACAGCTCGCTGATCCTGGTGCGCAGGTAGGAGGCGGTGGCCAGGCCGGTGAGCGGGTCGCGGCAGTCCTCGCGGGAGCGTCCGTCGTCCACCCATCCCGCCGCCAGGGCGGTGACCAGGGTGAACGGCGGCTGGGAGTCGCCCAGCGCCTCGAAGAGGGCCGCGAGGTCGTCGAGCGCGCCGCCGATGGTCGTGCCTCCGCGCGCCCTGGCCTGTCCGAGCCGCCCGCAGGCCTCGGCGAGTCCCTTCCCTTCGACGACCGCGGTGCAGACGGCGTCGACGGCCGGTGTCCACCAGTCCTCGTGCGGCTCGGCCCGCCGCTCACGGCTTCGCCTGCCCCACAGCTCGCGCAGCCGCCGCCCTGTCGCCGGACCGTCGCACAGCTCGAAGCCGCCGGTGTCGCATCCCCACATCTCTGCTCTGCTCCCGTCGTCCGGTGCACAGCGCCGCAGCGCCTTCACGCTTAATCACGGACTTGGGTGGCGGTCATGACGCGAGTGCGGGAACATTTTTTGCGGAAGGGCTCCTGCGCCCGCGCCATCCCCTCGGATCGCCCCGTCCAGCAGGAGCCCCGCACGACCTGTCAGCCCCGCCGAACACGGCCGAACCAGGGCGGAACCACACATTGCGGACCGCAGAGCGGAAGGGCGGCGCATGACCGAACCCCATGTCGAGGACACGGAGTTGCTCATCGGTGACGGTGAGCTGCTGGCGCGGGTTCGCGACGGCGACAGCGAGGCATTCGAGGAGCTCTACACGCGCCACGTCGGCGCCGCCCGCGGCCTGGCCCGCCAGCTGGTCCGCAGCGAGAGCGAGGTCGACGACGCCGTCGCCGAGACCTTCGCCCGCGTACTCGCGCTGCTGGGGCGCGGCGGAGGACCCGCCGACGGCTTCCGCGCGTACCTGCTGACCGCTGTTCGCCACGTCGCCTACGACCGGTTCCGGGGAGAGAAGAAGCAGGTCGCCACCGACGACATGGACGTCTTCGATTCCGGCGAGCCCTTCGTCGACTCGGCGCTGGCCGGGCTGGAGCGCTCGTTGATCGCCCGCGCCTATCTTTCGCTGCCCGAGCGCTGGCAGGCGGTGCTCTGGTACACCGAGATCGAGGGGATCAAACCGGCCGAAGCCGCCACCAGCCTCGGCATGAACCCCAACAGCGTCGCGGCGCTGGCCTACCGGGCGCGCGAGGGGCTGCGCCAGGCCTACCTGCAGATGCACCTCGCCGGAGGCGCCGCCGAAGCCTGTCGGCCGGCCGTCAGCAGACTCGGCGCCTACGTGCGGGGCGGGCTCGCCAAGCGCGACACCGCCGACGTCGACCGCCACCTCGACGACTGCGGAACCTGCCGCGAGGTCTACGCCGAGCTGATGGACGTCAACGTCGGCCTGCGGGGGATCGTGCTGCCGCTGGTGGCCGGCCCGGCCGCGGCGGGCTACCTCGCCGCGGCGGGCGGCATCCCGGCCGGAGTCGCCGGATGGTGGCAGCGGATGCCCAAGCGGGCGCCGCAGGCTGCGGCGGGCGGCGGCGCCGTCGCGGCGGCGGTGGCAGCGGCCGCCTTCGCGCTGGTGAGCGCCGAGGAGCCGATGGAACCGCCGGAGGCTCCGCCCGCCGCCGCTGCGCCGCCCGCGCCGGAGGAGCAGCCTCCCGCGCCCGAGCCGCCGGCTCCGCCGCCCGCCGACCCTCCCGAAGGCGCCGAGCGGCCGGACCCGCCGGCCCCGGCCGATGACCCGCCGCAGCGGGAGGTCCACGCGAGCGCGCTGCCGGCCGAGCTGGAGCCCGAGGCGCCGGCGGACCCGCCCGAGGTGCCGGAGGCGCCGGCGGCCCCGCCGCCGCCCCAGATCCCGGACGCCCCCGAGCCGCCGGAGGCGCCCGACCCGCCCGAACCGCCGTCCTTCGACCCGCCCGGTCTCGGGAACCCGCCCGACCCGCCCGAACCGCCGTCCTTCGACCCGCCCGGTCTCGGGAACCCGCCCGCCGCGCCGCCGCCGTTCGACCCGCCGCCGTTCGACCCGCCGGGCGCGGGGCAGCCGCCGGCCGCCCCTCCGCCCGCCGGAGGGCCGCCCGCGCCGCCCGGCGTCGGGCCGCCGGTGCAGCCGCCCGGCCAGGGCAACGGGGGCCCGCCCGGCGGCATTGCGGCAGGTCACGCCCACCGGACTGCCGTCTTCACCGGGTCGGCGGGTCCCTTCGCGCCGGCCGGTGCGGAGCCGGTGCCGGCGGCCGCCGGCGCGGACCGCCCCTGCGCCGCACAGGGCTCGGCCGCCGCTTCGGCGGCCGGGTCCGCCCACGCGGTCGCGGGCCGTGCCGCGCCGCCTGCCTGGGGCGACATGCGGTCGGCAAGCGACAGGCGGTGGCGGGGCGGCGTACAAAGCCGCGCAGACTTGGCTAGGCTGTGGCCCGGCCTGTCTGCCGGCCCGGTGCCGGACGCCGACAGGACCGGGAGCGTGGTAATCGCCCCGGCAGACCAACGAACGGGAAGGGGCGGTGTCGCGTGGATCGCTGCGCGCTATTCGTAGACGCCGGCTACCTCCTCGCCGACGGTGCGATGGCAGTGCACGGAACCCGCAATCGCGATTCCGTGTCATGGGACTACGCCGGACTCGTGCAACTCCTCAACGAAGTGGCACGCGACCGCACGCAGCTCCCGCTGTTGCGCTGCTACTGGTACGAGGCGACCTCCGACGGCCGCCGCACCCAGGAGCAGGACGGAATCGCGGACATCCCCGGCATCAAGTTCAGAGCCGCGCGCATCCGTCCCGGCAGACGGGAGGGCGTCGAGAGCTACGTCCAGCGGGACCTGACCACGCTCGCACGCACCGGGGTGCTGTGCGAGGCGGTCCTCGTCAGCGGTGACGAGGACATGGCCCAGGTGGTGTCGGACGTCCAGGACCTCGGCGTCCGCGTCACCGCGGTCCACATCTCGGTCGAGGGCAACTGGACGATCTCGCGGTCCCTGCGCCGTGAGTGCGACGACCTGATCGAGATCGGCGCGGGACACCTGCGTCCGCATGTCACGCTGCTGGCGGGCGCGGGAGAGGACGAAGCGACCGAGACCACCGCGCCGCTGAGCAACGGGCGCTCGCACAGTCCGCCGGAGATGCCGCGGCGCCCGGTGGCCGCCAAGCCGCAGCCGGGCCGGGTCGAGCCCGCCGCGGCCCAGTCGGGCGGCTACGAGCCCGCCTTCGCCGGGACGGGCGGCCAGCCGGCCATGACCGGCAGCGCCATGGACCAGTTGCGCGCGATGCAGCAGAGCATCGCCCAGCAGCGCGGCGGCGACCACCTCGCGCCGCAGGGCGCGGGCGGCGTCGATCCGCAGCGCTCGCCCTCCGGCCCGATCGATGCCAACGGCTTCCCGTCGGGCGGGCAGACGCCCCCGCACATGGGCGGGGGCGGCACGCACACCGGTATGGCGCCCGGCCAGCAGCCGGGAGGCGACCCCGGCTACGGGATGCCCTCCAACACCGGTCCGCATCCGGGCATGCGCGGCGCGCAGAACCCCTACGGGCCACCGCAGACGCACCAGGCGCCACCGCAGCATCAGCCGGGGCCGCCGACCGGGGGCCACCCGCCGCAGCAGCCACACCCGACCGGCGGGCACCCCGTCCCGGGGCATCCCACGGGCGGCCACCCCTCGATGGGCGGCCACGGCTACGACCGGGAGAACCCGCCGGCCCGGAACACGCCACCGCCCGCACCGGACCCCCGGTACGGGCCGAACACCGGCGAGAACCCGGGGTTCGGAGGTAACACCGGGCCAAACCCTACTTTTGGGGCCAGTACGGAAGTTGACTCCCAGTTCGGGAGCACCGGCGGAACCCGGTCAGGTTCCGCCGCGGGTACTGGCCCCCAGCCCGACCACCGCCTTCAGCACGGCCCCTACACCGACCCCACGCCCACCGTGGGACCGCCCCCGCCCGGGAGGGCGTCGCACTCGATGGACGACGCCGTGAACGTCGCACACAGGGAAGGGCACGACTTCGCGGAGTCGATCGCACGCGACGCCCCCGCCCTGTGGATGGAGGCGGTCCTGGTGCGCCGTCCGCGGATGCCCTCCGACCTGGAGGCGCGCCTGCTGCAGGGATCGGCCCTGCCGATCGACTTCCTGTTGCGCGACGAGGTCCGCGAGGCTCTGCGACAGGGGTTCTGGGGCGCGCTGGAGCGCGCGGCCCGGGGGTGAGCGGCGGGCGCGACCATCGTGCAGCGATGATGCAGGGGAGCGAGGGAGGGTGGCAGTGACCCGTGTGACGACGGCCGATCTCGACCGGCTGGAATTCCGTGCCGTCCAGTCCGGCGACCATGTCGACGTCGCAATGGAGCTCCTCGGCTTGGCCAACAGCGTCGACGCCGACAGCGAGATCTCGCGCGCGGAGGTCTTCGTGCGCGCCGGCGAGCAGTGGGAGATGGCCCAGGAGTTCGAACGGGCCTCGGCCGCCTACCAGCGGGCCATCGACGACGGCGGGACGACGATCGTCGACGCCCGCGCCCTGCAGGCCGGCGCCCTGCTGGAGCTGGACATGATCGACTCCGCCTACGCCCAGCTGGAGCGGCTGCGCACCGAGGGCCCGCGCAACCTGCCCACGTTCATCCACATCGCCGAGACCCTCCAGGCCCACGGCGACCTCACCGGCGCCCAGACCTGGGCGACCCTGGGCATCGAGCGCTTCCGGCACCAGGACGTGTCGTCCTACATCCACGACCTGCTGCTGGAGCTGCTGCGCGCCAGGTTCCGCATCCGGATGGACCTGGGGCTCGTCGAAGACGCCTTCGATCGCCTGCTCGACGACTGGAACCAGCACGACCACCCCGACCGCCGCTGAGGCTGTCGGCACATCAGCGTTGACCTTGTGGCCACCGCAAATGGAAATCGCTTTCCTTTGCGATGGCTACAAGATCAACGGTTTCGGTCCTGCGCGTACTGGCGGCACTCCCCGGTGAACACGGCACCGATCACGGGCGCCAGGATCGCGTCGGCGGCGCCGGACAGCGTCGCCGCTCCCACTGCGGCCTCCGGTTCGCGGTGCAGTTGGGCCGCCAGGCCTTCGCATGTCGCGAGGATGCGGGCGGCCGCAGTCTGCGCATCGACGTCCGGCTCGACCTCGCCGCACGCCGTGCCGTTGGCCACCGCGGTCGCGATCTCTCCGCGCAGCCGGGCCGAGTTTGCCGCTGCGATCCCGGCCAATCCCGGGTTCTCCAGGGAGCGCCCGGCGAAGGCCTGCGTCACCCGGTACTCCGAGCGCCGCTCCTCGTCGAGGGGAAGCAGTTCGCGCAGGGCGGAGTGGAGCACGGCGGCGATGGAGCCGCGCGCCGACTCGCCCTCGGCGATGCGGTCGCCCGCGCGGGCCCCGACGCGCGCCATGACGCGCTCGTAGGCGAAGAGCAGCAGGTCGTCCTTGCTCGGGAAGTAGTGCTGTACGAGGCCGACGGAGAACCCGGCCTCACGGGCGACCCGGGATACCGTCGCGGCGTCCAGTCCGCGGGTGGAGACGACGCTGCGGACGGCGTCGGCGATCTGCCGGCGGCGGGCGTCGTGGTCGGCTACGCGTGGCACCGAATAACCGTATCAGTGTATGGTTCTCTCAGAATAATACGAACATACGGTTATATTTGAGCTCCGGGAGTCCCCATGCCAGCCCCGCCCCCCGTCCTGCGCGCCTGCGCCGCCCTCCTGTGCGGCGTGCTGCTCTCCGTCGCCGCCTGCTCCCCGGCGCGCGCTGCGCCCGCCGGGCCCGCCGCCGGAGCCGCGAGCATCGACGCCTACCTGCGCGAGCGGATGGCGGCCACCGGCACCCCCGGCCTGGCCTACGCCCTCGTCGGGCCCGACGGGCCCGAGCACACGGCCGCCTGGGGCCGCGACGGCGACGGCGCGCCGATCACGGAGGACACCCCGTTCCTCTGGGGCTCCGTCGCCAAGCCGGTCACGGCGACGCTGGTGATGAGCCTGGCCGAGTCCGGCCTGCTGTCACCGGACGACCGCGTGCGCGAACACCTGCCCGGGTTCACCCTCGCGGGCGGGGCCGGCGGCGGCATCACCCTGCGCCATCTGCTGGCGCAGACCAGCGGGATCCCCGCGGGCACCGGGGCGACCGACCGGTTCGACTCCGCCGGCGACCCCTACGGCCGAGCGGTCCCGGCGCTGGCCGGTGTCGAGCCGCTCGCGGCTCCCGGAACACGGCACGTCTACGCCAGCGAGAACTACCTCCTCCTGGGCGCCGTGGTCGAAGCGGTCACCGGTCGGCCCTTCGCCGAGGTGCAGCGACGGCGTGTACTGGAGCCGCTCGGCATGACCGGCGCGATCACCACAGCGCGGGAGGCGCGCGCCGTCGCGCCGGGACACCGCTACGTCTTCGGGAGGCCCGTCGCGTTCGACGCCCCCTACGACGCGGCCGGTGCGAGCTACGGCTACCTCGGCGGCTCGGTCGTCGACCTCGCGCGCTTCGCGGCCGCGAACCTCGGCGCCGGCCGCAAGGGGGACTCGGACGTGCTGTCTGCAGCGTCGTTCGACCGGATGCATACCGGGCAGGCCCGTATCAGCGCCACCCACCGCTACGGACTCGGATGGCGCGCCGACGAGCGCAATCGTGACCTCGGCGTCAGCACGGTCTGGCACGGCGGCGGGGTCAGCGGCTACCAGGCGGCGGTCGTGCTGCTGCCCGAGCGCGCGCGGGCCGTCGTCGTGGTACAGAACGCCTACGGTGGGCTGCAGGACGCCGAGCTGATCGAGACGGGCCTGGGAGCGGCGCGGATGGCCGCCGGGGGCGCCGCGCCCGACGCCTCCGTCGACGGCTGGACCTACCCGGCACTGCTCGCCGTCCTGTGCGCGGTTCTGGCCGCCGCTCTCACCCTCGTCGGCGCCTCGGTGCGCCGGCTGAGGCGCGCAGGAGGGCCCGCTCGGCGGCGGAGCGCCGTCGCGGCGGCCGCCTGGGCCCTCGGCGGAGTCGTGGCAGCCTGGTCGGTGGCCGTGCCCCTTCCGCGCTCCGCGATGGGCGTGGCCGACCTGCGCCGCGTCGCGCTGTGGCAGCCCGACGCGGCGGGACTGCTGGCTGCGGTCGCGGCGGCGGCCCTCATGGTGGCGCTGCTGCGCGCAGCAGCGGCCGCGCGCATACTGCGGGCCGTGCGCGCGGCCCGCACGCGTCAGGCCGCCGCCAGCTCGCGGCCGCGACTGTAGGCGGCGGGCAGGCTGGTGCCGCGGTACTGCGCGCGGGCGATTCCGGCCAGGTGGTGGTCGGCGTTGACCGCGACGCTGTGCGCGACGTGGCCGAAGAGCGGGGCGTCGGACATGGAGTCGCCGTAGGCCACGCAGCGCTGGAGGGGGATTCCGGCGGCGTCGCGGGTCTCCTCGACGATGCGGACCTTGTCCTGCGGTACGAGGATCGCCTCGGGGTCGAGCGGGCGGGAGAACGGCAAGGGCGGGAAGCGGGACGCCGCGACCTCGTCGAAGCCGAAGCCGAGCAGCCGCCGGGCGAAGAAGTCCGGGGACATCGTGACCACGAGCGAGCGCTCGCCGCGCTCCCGGATGTCGGCGCACACCTCGGCGATCCCCTCCAGGAAGGGGGCGCCGGAGAACGCCTCGTCGACCTGGTCCTCGGTGAGCTCCGACCACAGGGCGTGCAGCGTCGCCGAGAAGCCCTTGGTGTCGATCTCCCCGGCGCTGAATGCGCGCTCCAGGTCGAGCAGTTCCGCCTCGGTGCCGCAGATGCGCGCGACCTGTACCGCCGCACTGGTGCCGTGGATGAGGGTTCCGTCCATGTCGAAGACGTGCAGGAGGCTCATGCCGACCGTCCTACCATCCGGTCTCCGGCGGCGTCCCCTCGTTTTCGCCGGCCCCGCTCCCGCGCCGCCGGCGGAAGGCGTTCGGCAGGTTCCCCGACCCCCTGCCTCCGCGCCCCTGCCCGGGCCGCGCGCGGCCTCCGGAGCCGGTGCCGGAGGGGCGACGTTCCTGGTCAGAGTGGTGCAGGCGGGTCAGCGACGAGCCCGCACGGTTCGCGCTCGCTGCGTCCGATGTGGCGATTCGGGAGTTCTATGGCGATCTATGTGCGATCCGACAACCGCGGCTCGCCCCCGTGCGGCGATCGGACAAGTCTGCCGTGCGCAGGACTCGGCGAGGTATCGAAGGCGACTTCACTTCCATATCGGTCATTGCCCGGCGCCGCGATCGAGCGCGAGTATCCATGCATTGCCCGACCACCGGCCAGCACAGAAGGGAGAGCCGATTGGATACGTCGATGCTGGCATCGATCGCCACGTTCGCCGTGTATTTCGTCGTCATGATCGCGATCGGTATCGGGGTCTACAACCGCACGAGGTCGCAGTCGGACTTCGTGCTCGGCGGCCGGAAGCTCAATAGCTGGGTCGCCGCCCTGAGCGCCAACGCGAGCGATTTCAGCGCCTGGCTGCTGCTCGGCCTGCCCGGCGCCATCTACCTCTCCGGTCTGGGGGAGGCCTGGATCGCCGTGGGACTGGGCATCGGATTCGCCGCGAGCTGGTGGCTGATCGCCGGGCGCCTGCGCGTCTACACCGAGCGGGTCACCGACGCCCGCAGCGGCGGCGACTCCGACTCGCTGACGCTGTCCTCCTACCTCGAGAACCGCTTCGCCGACCGCAGCGGCGTGCTGCGCCTGGTGTCGGCGGTGCTCATCCTGGTCTTCTACCTGTTCTACGTGGCTTCCGGTCTCGTGGCGATGGGCGGCCTGTTCAACCAGGTCTTCGGGATGCCCAGCGCCCTCGCGATCATCGTCGGCGTTTCCATCGTGGTCCTCTACACCTTCCTCGGCGGATTCCTCGCGGTGAGCCTCACCGACGTGGTCCAGGCCGTGATGATGTGGATCGCGCTGCTCATCGTCCCCCTCGTGGGCATCGTCGCGATCACCTCCGACCCGGCTCGCGAGGCCGGGAGCTTCGCCGAGATCCTCGGCGGCGTCGAGGGCAGCGTCGGCGACGCACTGGCGCCGATCGTCATCATCTCGGGCCTCGCCTGGGGCGTGGGCTACCTCGGCCAGCCGCACATCCTCGCCCGGTTCATGGGCATCCGCGCGGCCACGGACGTCCGCAAGGCCGGCGCGATCAGCGTCACCTGGGCCTTCACCGCGATGTTCATGGCGCTGGTCCTCGGCTTCACCGGGGCCGTCTACTTCCAGACCCCCCTGAACAATCCCGAGCAGGTCTTCGCCCAGCTCATCCAGGCCCTGCTCAGCCCGTGGGTCGCCGGCCTGCTGCTGGCGGCGATCCTGGCCGCGGTGATGAGCACGGCCGACTCCCAGTTGCTGGTGGGGGCCTCGGCCGTCACCGAGGACGGCTTCCGGCTGTTCCTGCGGGGCCGCGTCTCGACGATGGCGCTGGTCTGGACGAGCCGCGCCGCGGTGGTCGCGATCGCGATCGTGGCCGCCGTCATCGCGCTCTCGGGCAACAACACCATCATGGGCCTCGTCAGCTACGCCTGGGCCGGGTTCGGCGCCGGGTTCGGCCCCGTCATCCTGCTCTCCCTCTACTGGCGCAGGATGAACCGCGCCGCCGCGCTGGCCGGCATGATCGGCGGCGGCGTGACCGCCATCCTGTGGGACGTGCTCGACAACGACGGCATCCACCTGGGACCGATCTCGATCGACGCCTTCGGCACCGGTCTCTACGCGATGGTCCCGGCCGTGGTCGTCAGTCTGGTCGGCATCTTCGTCTTCCAGTCCCTCGGCCGTGCCACGCCGGAGATGGAGGCCGACTTCGACCGGGTCGAAGGCGAGTACTCGTCCCCCGGCGCCCCCGGCGCCGCGTCTCCCGCCCAGCGCTAGCCGACGCTGGGAGCGACCGCCGACGGCGGCCGCACACGCCCTACCCGGCGTGTGCGGCCGCCGTCGTTCTGCCGGGGTAGCGGCGGGGGCGCCGCGATGATTCCGGCCACGCCGGCTCCGTCATGACAGCCGGGCTCTGGCGTGTAACCGGGCGTACCGGTAAAACGGTTGTATGTCCTCCACAACCGCAGATCCGGTCGCCTGGTCGCGGGTCGACGTTTCGGCCGGACTCGGTGTCGGCGCGGTACTCGCCGAACCGGGCGGGTACCGGTTGGAGGCGGGCGAGACGGTCGCCGACGGCGGCGACCGCTTCTCCACCCGCGTCACCGTGCACGCCGACCTGGCCTGGTCGAGCCGCAGCGCGCGGGTGGAGGTCCTCTCCGCCGGCGGAGCGAGCGCCGTCGAGCTGGCGCGGGAGGCCGGCGGCTGGTCGGTGGACGGCGTGCGCGTGCCCGAGCTCGACGGCTGCGTGGACGTGGACGTCGCCGCCACCCCGCTGACCAACACCCTGCCGATCCGGCGGCTGGGGCTGCGCCCGGGCGAGTACCGCGACATCCCGGCGGTCTGGGTCGACGTGCCGAGTCTGCGGGTGCGCCGGCTCGGCCAGCGCTACACCCGGCTCTCCCCCCGCGACGGGCGCGACCGCTACGAGTACCGCGACTCCGCCTTCGGCGCATTCGTCCTCTCGGTGGACCGCGACGGCGTCGTGGTCGACTACGAGGGCCTTGCGGTGCGCGTGCGCTGAACCGCGCCGCGCGGCGGGGCGCGCGCCCGGAGCCGCAGGGACCCGCCGGCACGCGGTTGCGGCGAGGCCGCACCGACCGCCCTATTCCAGGCCCGCGATGGGGCGCCGGGGCTCCACCGGGCGGGAGAGGAGCCCTGCGAGGTGGTCGAGGAACGCGGGGGCGTCGACGTCCTCGACCACCGTGGCGTTGGGCTCCAGCCCGTGCACGCCCCACGACATGGCCGAGTACCCGCGGGTGATCTCGCCGCTCGTCTCCACGTCGACGTTGTAGCGGCCGCTGGCGCGCACCAGTCCGGGGTGCAGCAGCAGAGCCGTGGTCAGCGAGTCCGGGTGGGTGGTCCCGTCGATGCCCACGCTGCGGTCGAACTCCAGGGTGGGCGCGCAGATGCGGGTGAAGAACCGCGCCAGGGAGGTGTCCAGCTCC
The DNA here is from genome assembly GCF_031845375.1 of Streptomonospora wellingtoniae. Taxonomy (NCBI): domain Bacteria; kingdom Bacillati; phylum Actinomycetota; class Actinomycetes; order Streptosporangiales; family Nocardiopsidaceae; genus Streptomonospora; species Streptomonospora wellingtoniae. The sequence goes on along the minus strand of NZ_JAVREK010000005.1, from coordinate 46,889 downwards.
GCGATCCGGGCGAGCTGGGCCGGGCCGAACACCACCCGCTCCAGCGTCAAGGGGTGCCAGGGGACCACGACCGTCGCGAACCCCGCGGCGAAGACCGCCTTCGCGGCCTCCGGGTCGACGTAGAAGTTGAACTCGGCCGCCGGGGTGATGTTGCCGCGCCCGTTGTTGGAGCCGCCCATGATGTAGAGGGCCTTCACGTTCGCCGCGAACGACGGGTCCTTGAGGGCGGCGGAGGCGATATTGGTCAGCGGGCCGATCGACGCGACCGACAGCTCGCCGGGGTTCTCGGCGGCGAGCCGCACCAGCGCGTCCACGGCGTGCTCGTCCTCGGCGGACTGGTCGGAGACATCGGCCCACAGGCCGCCGGCTCCGTCGCCGTGCACGTTCTCGGCGCTGACCCAGGGGCGCATCAGAGGGCGCCTGCAGCCAGCGTGCACCGGCACCTCGCCCAGCCGTCCCGCGGCGTTGAGGGTGAGGAAGGCGTTGTGGACCTGGCGATCGAACCCGACGTTTCCCGCGACCATGGTGATGGCCCGCAGGTCGGCCTCCTCATCCAGCAGCCCGACCAGCAGGGCGACACAGTCGTCCTGAGCGGTGTCGGTGTCGATGACGAGCGGGACTGGCATCGCTGCTCCGGTGGCCGGTCGGGATTCGGGCTGCGCCCAAAGGCTAGTCGCGATCGGCCCTTCGCGCCGAGAAAACTTTCAGAGCTCTCCCGATTTCGGTTGATGTCCGACATCTCAGAGATATACGAGCCGCCCTGGGGCATGGGAGCGCTCCCAGTTAGACTTGCGGCAGGCCGGGAGATCGCCGGGGTGGAAAACCCGCGAAGTCGTTGAACCGGAGCAATTGTGTATACAATCTGCTGAGAAGGTTGTCGAAGCGCCGCTGGTGCGGCAGAATTCGGCGGTGGATGGTGGTTCCTCTGGGGCTGACGCGACCAGGTCGCCGCCCGAGGCCGGTGCGAGCGCGGACCGTTCCCGGCCTCCCGGCGCGACGGTCCGGCGGCCCGATCGAGCGGTTGTTCCCCCGGCCCGAGGAACGGCAAGCACCCTAAGGCGGTGGCCCGATATGGCCCAGGTCGACGGAGTGGACGACGACGTCGGAATCTACACGCTGCAGGCGTTCCGCACTTTCCCCGGGACGCCTGACGAATGCCGTGAGGCCCGTCTCTGGGCACGGACGCGCATGCGCCCCTTTCCGGACGTCGCCGACGCGGTCGAGCTCGTCGTCAGCGAGTTCTTCGGCAACGCCATCCGTCATAGCGCCTCCGGCGAGCCCGGCGGCGCCGTGTTCATCAGCCTCGTCGGCCTGGTCTCGGGTGCGCTGCACCTGGAGGTGCACGACGAGGGCCCCCGCAGCGACTTCCCCCGCACCGCGGCCCGCGTGGTCTCGCCGGACCTCGAACGGTCCGACGGCCGCGGCCTCTTCCTCGCCGCCGCGCTGACCAAGGAGTGGGGCCGGCTGCCCGTCCAGGGCGGCCCCGGCTACGCCGAGCGCGGCTACACCAGCATCTTCGACGCCGTCGGCGAGCACGAGGGCGCCGAGCACACCGGCCCCATGATCACCTGGGCCGACTTCACCACCTCGGTGCGTACCGTCGGTGCCGCGGCCGCCGAACGCGACCTGGCGAGCTGAACCCGCTCACGCCCGGTGGGCGCACGCGGGTCAGGAAGGCGGCTACGGTGCGACCTCCGGGCTCCTGGGCCGGCGGCAGTCGCTGCTCAGCGCGCGCACCAGTGCGACCATCATCAGGAAGCCGATCACGAAGAACGGCAGTCCCACCACGATGATCACCTCGGTCAGGGCGTCCAGCCCGCTCTGCCCGGTCGCCGCCAGCAGTGTCGCCGCCACGACTCCCTCGGTCACCGCCCAGAACACCCGCTGGCGCACGGGTCCAGCCGTCTCGCTGCCCGAGCAGAGCATGTCGACCACCAGCGACGCCGAGTCCGAGGACGTGGTGAAGAAGATCGCCACGATCACCACCGCGAAGCCCGACACCAGCGTGGTCAGCGGGTAGTTCTCCAGGAACGCGAACAGCGCGCCCGGGATGTCCTGCTGGTCGACCACCGCGCGGACCAGCCCGCCCTGCCCGTCCATCTGGATGTTGAAGGCCGACAGCCCGAAGACGCTGAACCAGACGATGGTGAAGGCAGTGGGCAGCCCCAGCACGCCGAAGACGAACTGGCGGATCGTGCGGCCCTTGGAGATGCGGGCGATGAAGATGCCGACGAACGGCGACCAGGTGATGGTCCACGCCCAGTAGAAGACGGTCCAGTCGCCCTGCCAGCCGCTGTGGCCGAACGTGTCGTTCCAGAAGGACAGCGGTATCAGCCAGCTGGCGTAGATGCCGACGCTCTCGATGGTGCCGCGCACCAGGTACAGCGGCGCGCCGGTGACGATGATGAACAGCAGCAGCGCGACCGCCATGACGATGTTGATGTTCGACAGCCGCCGGACGCCCTTGTCCAGCCCGAGGGACACCGAGGTGACGGCGATGAGGGTGATCACCGCGATGATGACGACCTGGGCGGTCTTGCTCTCCGGCACGCCGAAGAGCGCGGACAGGCCGCTGTTGATCTGCAGGGTGCCCAGCCCCAGCGAGACGGCGACGCCGAACAGCGTGCCCATGACGGCGGTGATATCGATGGCGCGCCCGATGGGGCCGTTGATCCGGTCGCCCAGGAACGGGTGGAAGATCGAACTCACCCGCACCGGCAGCCCGCGCTTGTAGATGAAGTAGGCGAACGCCAGCGCCGGAAGGCAGAAGATGGTCCAGGTGTGCAGGCCGAAGTGGTACAGCGTGTAGCCCATGGCCTGCTCGGCGGCCGCCACGGACTGGGGCTTGACGTTGCCCTGCGGGGGCTCGGCGAAGTGGCTGATCGGCTCGGCGACGCCCCAGAACATCAGGATGGTGCCGATGCCCGCGGCGAAGAGCATGGCGAACCACGTGAGCGTGCCGTACTCGGGGCGCTCATCCTTGCCGCCCAATCGCACGCGCCCGTACCGGGTGAGGGCAAGCCCGATAAGGAAGATCAGGAACGTCGTGACGCCGAGGATGTAGAACCAGCCGAGTTTGCTGAGGATCCACGCCGACACGCCGCCGAACAGCGCGTCGATGGCGTCGGTGAACGCGATCGACGCGACGACGAACACCACGGTCAATCCCGCCGAAACGAAGAAGATGAGCGGGTTCGTATCCAGCCCGATCCTGCGGATGAGTTTCTGCACCATCGGTTTTCCTTTCAACGGACCGCCGGTGGGGGCCGCCTCGCTCGCGCCGCGCGACCTGGGATGATGCGGAAGGGGCGGGTGAATTCGCCGATCCGCCGGTGCGGCCGCCGGGTGCGCCGATTGAGATCATGGCATATGGGAGACTGGGCGGGCGGTGCCCGTCCACAGCCCGCGCGTCGGAACCCATTCGCGGTATCCGGAGAAATCAGGGCAAGTGCACGCCCCGAACCCCGCCGATCTTGTAGCTATCGTGAGGGAAAGCGATTTCCGTTTGCGATAGCTACAAGATCGACGGTGAATTGGCGAGTGCCGCGGCGGCCGGTTCGCGCGTCCCCCACCCCGGCTGCGGCCTGCTGGGCCTCGGACGCAAGCGCCCGAGGCGCAGGACGGCTCTCAGGGGCCGGTCGGCGCCTCGGCCGTGCCGTCGTCCCCGCCCTCGCTCTCCCCGCCGGTCTCCTCGCCCTCATCCGTGTCGTCATCGGGCTCGGAACGGGGTTCGGGGCTGTGGTCGTCGGTGGGCTCGGGCGTCCACGTGTGCGGCGTGTCGGTCTCGTATCCCGGGTCCCCGGTCGCGGGCGGCGGGGTGGCCTGCTCGGTGCCGTCCCAGCCCTCGGCGGGCCCCTCCTGCGACTGCTGCGCGTCGGGGGAGGGCGACTCGGATGCCGTGGCGTCCGGTACCTCCTCGCGGGCGGGGTTGGCGTTCCCGGGCCCGGGTACCGAGTCCCAGGCCAGCCAGCCGGCGAGGCCGAGTGCGAGCAGCAGCAGGGCGGCGGCCACGCCCCACTCGGCGCGCCTGCGACCGCGCCCGCGTCCGCCCCCAAGGGCGCCGCGCCCGCCGGCGGCGGGAGGCCCGGGCGGCGGTCCGGATCCGCCGCCCGCGGGCTCGCGGTAGCCGCCGGCGGCTGGACCTGCGGTGTAGCGGTAGCCGGAGTCCGCGCCCTCGGGTGCCCGGAGACCGCCGTCGGCCGCTCCGGTGCCCGGACCGGCCGGTTCCCGGCGCGCGGGGTCGGCGGCCGTACTTCCGCGTTCGGACTCCGCCGCACCGGCGCCGCTCCTCGGCCCGCCGGGACCCGGCGCCTCGGCTGTTCCGCCGGCCGCTGCCGGATCGCCGTCGCGTGCCCCGAAGGCGCTGCCGGCCCCCGCATCGGCTCCCGCAGCGCCCGCCGCCCCCGGCAGGGCGACGAACGTCGCGGTGTCGGCGACGCGGGGCCGCGCCTCGGTGGCTGCGCTGTAGCCGTCATGCAGGACGGCGGTCACCGCCGCGCTGTCGAGGGCGGCCGGGTCGCGGCCGATCAGCGTGCTCAGCGCCTGCACGGCGGTCGGGCGCCGACCGGGGTCCTTGTCCAGGCACACCGCCAGCAGCGGCCGCAGGCGTTCGGCCACGCCGTCGAGCCGGGGCGGTTCGTGCAGAACGTTGTGGATGGTGTCGTGGACGGTGCCGTCGCTCGCGAACGGCGTGGTGCCCGTCGCCGCGTAGACCATGACGCCTGCCCACGCGAACACGTCGGTGGCGGGTTCGAGGGCCCTGCCGCGGATCTGCTCGGGGGCCATGTAGGCGGGCGTACCCGAGATCGAGCCCGCCTGGGTGAGGGTGGCGTCGGTCGAGCGCGCGATGCCGAAGTCGATGACACGGGGACCGTCCGGACCGAGCAGGACGTTGGCCGGCTTGAGGTCGCGGTGCACCACCCCGGCCTCGTGGATGGCCACGAGCGCGGTGGCCGACGCGATGGCGAGGCGGTCCAGCGCACTGCCGCGGTGCGGGCCGTCGCGCCGCACCGCCTGGCGCAGCGTGGGTCCTTCGATGTACTCGCTGGCGACATAGGGCGGATCGGAGTCGAGGTCGAACGACCGCACCGCGGCGGTGCAGAATGCCGCCACGCGGCGGGTCGCCTCGACCTCCTTGGCCAGGCCGGCGCGCACGCGGTGGTCGGCAGCGGCCCATTCGCCGCTGAGGACCTTGACGGCGGTGCGCTCGCCGTCAGGGCCGGTGCCGAGGTAGACGACGCCCTGGCCACCCCGGCCGATCTGCGCGATCAGGGTGTAGGGGCCGATGCGTTCGGGGTCTTCGGGACGCAGTGGACTGGTCAAGCGCGTGCTCCCCTCCACGCGGCGCGGCGGTGCCGCGCTTTCGCAGGAACCGCGCCGGGACGGAAGTGCCGGGCACGCGGCCCCGGTGTCAGAGAACCACAAGCCGGCCTGACCCGCCCGCCACACAACACTTGCCTGTGGCCGAGCGGTGCGGCCTCTCCGAGGTCGCCATCGGCCCATGGGAGGCACGCCGGCCCGCCGCGTGCAGCGGTGGGTGCCGCGGCCCGACCGGCGTCCTGTCCTGCACGGTTTCCTGTTAGGACGCCGCCCGCGCGCCGAAGGTTCACCGCATTCGCCGCGCCGCCTTCGCGGCGACCGCACCCCCGGACGACCACGGCTTAGCGAGCGTGCCCTCACCGCGTTTCCGCCGGTCAGACGCGAATTGGCGCCGACTACCCCCTCCCGCGCAGGGCCGGGCGATGCGACCATGGGGCCATGCGAACGCTGAGCGACCCCGTCGACGTCGAGGAGTCGGCGTGGCCCGCGTTGGAGGAGGAGTTCGCGCGCAGCTCCGTCCCCGTTCGCGTGCTGCCCGCCAAGGCTCCTCGCCGCGGGCGCTCGGCCCTGCTGCAGATACAGGTCACGGTGCGCTCGGCGCTGGGCGCCATCGTGGTCCACTCGGGCGGGCTGCTGCTCGACTCCGGGTGGCTGCGGGTCTTCGGCGGGACGGGGGCCGGCCACCGCGAAGCGCTGCCCAGCCTGGCGCGGATCAACGCCTTCCCCGCTCCAGCCGACCCCGACCGGTGGCCCGAGGGCGGCCTGGTGGTCGCGCACGACGTCCTCGGCGGCGTGTTCGCCGTCAACGGTTCCGACGCAGAGGAGGCCGGCCGCCCCGGCGATCCCGGCGAGATCGCCTACTTCGCGCCCGACACCCTGGAGTGGGAGCCGTTGGAGCTGGGGCACGGGGCGTGGCTGTCGTGGGTGCTCTCGGGCGGGCTGGAGCGCTTCTGCGGCGATCTGCGCTGGCCGGGCTGGCGCGAGGACGTCGGCGGCCTGGCCCCCTCCCACGGCATCCGTGTGGAGCCGTGCCTGTGGTCGGCCGCGGCTCGGTGCGGCATCCACCGCGCCGAGCGCCGCCCGGTGCCGATGTCCGAACTGATCGGCCTGTACCGCGAGGAGACCGCCCGCCTGGGCCTGGGCGCTCCCGGCTTCCTCGGCCACGCCGCCCACGCCCGGACCGGCGGTGCGCGCGACCGCTGACCCACGGGCGGGAGTCCGCGGGCGACGATGATCGCGTTGCCCGTCGTTGCCGGGGCGCGGTAGGAACGACGGCATGACGACCCTCGGCGCGGTGTTCCGCCCCCAACTGCCCCCCGAGCGCCTGCGTTCCGTGGTCCGCACGGCCGAGGCGTCGGGCCTGGACGAGCTCTGGCTGTGGGAGGACTGCTTCCTGGAGAGCGGGATCGCCACCGCGGCGGCGGCCCTGGCCTGGACCGAGCGGCTGCGGATCGGCGTCGGCCTGCTTCCGGTCCCCCTGCGCAACGTCGCGTTGACCGCCATGGAGGCGGCCACCCTCCACCGCCTCTTCCCGGACCGGGTCACGCTCGCCGTGGGCCACGGGATACAGGACTGGATGGCGCAGGCGGGCGCGAAGGCGGCGTCGCCCCTGACTCTGCTGGACGAGTACACCGCGGCGCTGCGGGCGCTGCTGCGGGGCGAGCGCGTCACGACCGAGGGCCGCTACGTCCGCCTCGACGGCGTCGCCTTGGACTGGCCGCCCGCGACCGCGCCCCCGCTGTTCACCGGTGCGCTCGGTCCCCGCACGCTCCGGCTGGCGGGGCGCGTGGCGGACGGGACCGTCCTCGACGCGCACGTGGGGACCGACGGCGTGCGGGAGGCCCTGCGCGTCGTCGGCGAGGGGCGCGCCGAGGCGGGGCGGACGGGCGGCCACGCTGTCGTGTCCTACATACTCACGGCCACCGGACCGGGCGCCGCCGAGCGGCTGGCCGCGGAGCTGGAGCACGAGGGGATCTCCGCGGTCCCCGACGTCGCGGTGGCCGGCGACGCAGAGGCCGTCGCGGGCGCGGTCCGGCGCCGCGCGGAGGCCGGCGCCGGCACAGTGGTCCTCCAGCCCACCGGCGACGAGCCGGACCCGGAGGGCTTCGTGCGGTTCGCCGCCGAGGAGGTCCGTCCTCTGGTCGGCTGATCCGCCGCGGTCCGGCGACCGGCGGCCCTCGCCCGGGGCCGGTGCGCGATGCCACCGCCGCCCCGGCCCGGGGCCGAGGCGCGGTGGACGGGACCCGGCCCCACCTGCGGCCGAGAAGGGCGCCTGCTTCCGGCGCCGCTCCGCCACGCTTGGTGGCCACCGCCGCACACCCGGGTCCCCCCGCGCCGCGTCACGCTGCGCAATCGCGTGTCGCGGTCGGTGCGTCCGCCGCCGCCCGCCCGCCGGCCCCGATGTCGTTCCTGCTCAGCGTGCCGACGCTGCCGAGAAGCCGGGCGAACCCGTCAATCCGGATTCCTGAAACCGGATGATCGCGGCAAACCCTCCGGAAACCGTGACGGCGAGGGGGCGAGTTCGATACTTTCGGTTCTTCAGGTAAAAATACGAACCGTGATCATCGGTGCGCGTCGAATCGGCATTGGGTGCCTCATTCCAACAGCGGGTGCCGCACTCTCCGTAGGCCTCCCGTATGGCCGCATAGGGACCCAAGGCCTCGAACGGGTCATACCGCCGCAAACCGGATCATCTTCGGTCTCTTCTCAGGAAGCGACCGTGCCCGCGCAAAGCCGGTCTGAGCACCGATAATGCCCGAAATCGGGACGGGTTTTGACGATTCGGTAACGGCGTCTGTAGGGTTCACCACCGAGTTCTCCCGCGCATCTCCTTCCCCTCCCCACTCCCATTGAGGTGCCTATCGTGACGAACGATTCCGCAACCATCTACGAGCGCATTGGCGGCCACGAGGCGATTGCCGCCGTGGTCGACGACCTCTACGTGCGCATTCTCGACGACCCGCAACTCGCAGGTTTCTTTACAGGAACCAACCTGGCCAAGCTCAAAGGCCGCCAGGTGGAGTTCTTCAGCGCCGCCCTGGGCGGCCCGGACGTCTATGACGGCGGCGCCATGGACGCGGTCCACCGCGGCCGCGGCATCGAGCAGTCCCACTTCGACCAGGTGGCCGCCCACCTCATCGAGTCGCTCAAGGCCGCCGGCGTGCCCGGTGCGACCGTCGACGAGATCGTGGCCGTCGTCGCTCCGCTCTCCGACGACATCGTCGGGGGCTCGGGCGAGAAGGCCTCCGCTGCGGCCGACTGAGCCGCAGGCACGACCCCTCCCGGACGGTCGGCCACCGGTGCCTGCGGCCCGGTGCCGTCCCCGCGGAGGCCCCAGGGCACCACGGCCGTGCACCGCCGGGGTCCGCTACCCGCGGATCCGCGCCGCCGCGGCCGGCGGTGCCGGTCGGCGCGCTGCGCTGACCGCTTCTGCCATATGCCCCCGGCTGTGCCGGACGCGTCCCCGAATGGACGCGGCGGTCCCCGGGTGCACTCCGTAAGGATCTGATACGTGGATGTCACGCGGCTGAAGGACAGCTGGAAGAAGGTCGCGGCCTACGGCGACGAAGTGCCGCTCTTCTTCTACTCGACTCTGTTCCTCACCCACCCCGAGACCCGGCGGTTGTTCCCCGTGAGCATGTCGGCTCAGCGCGACCGGCTGGTGGGGGCGCTCGGGCGCATCATTACCGAGGTCGACCGGCTCGACGAGCTGGTGCCCTTCCTCCAGCAGCTCGGGCGCGACCACCGCAAGTTCGCGGTCGTCGCCGAGCACTACCCGGCCGTGGGCCAGGCGCTGCTGCACACCCTGTCGCACTTCTTGGGGCAGGAGTGGAAGCCCGAGCTGGCAGAGGATTGGAGCGAGGCCTACGGCCTGGTCGCCAAGGTGATGACCGAGGCCGCCGACGAGGCCTCCACAAGTACCCCGCCCTGGTGGGACGCGCGCATCGTCCGGCACGAGCGCCGCACCGCCGACGTCGCGGTCGTGTCCGTCCAGCCCGAATACGAGCTGGACTTCGTCCCCGGCCAGAGCGTGGCCGTGGAGTCGCGCCTGCGCCCCAACGTGTGGCGGTACTTCACACCCGCCAACGCGCCGCGCCGCAACGGCACCATCGACTTCCACGTCCGGCTGGTCGGCGGCGGCCCGGTCAGCACCGCGCTGGTCCAGGGCGTGCAGGTGGGCGACACCCTCCGGCTGGGGCCTCCGGTGGGCGACCGGCTGAAGATCTCCGGTGCCCGCGATGTGCTCATGGTGGCGGGCGGCACCGGGCTGGCGCCGTTCAAGGCCATGCTCGAACAGCTGCGCGCCGAAGCCGCCGGTGGAGGGCCCGAGCGCCGTGCCCATCTGTTCGTCGGCGCGCCCTACGCCCGCGACCACTACGATTACCCTGCGCTGCACGAGATGACCGGGCAGTGCCCGTGGCTGCGCGTCGTGCCGTGCGTGTCGCGCGAGCCGGCGCGTCCGGGCGCCGAAGCCGGCGACGCGGTCGACGTGGCGCTGCGCTACGGGCCCTGGTCACAGGAGGACGTCTACGTCTGCGGCTCGCCCGACATGGTCACCGGCACCGTCCAGCGCCTCGCCGGGGCCGGAGTGGCCACGGAGCGCGTCCGCTACGAGGACTTCGACAGCACCAGCACGAGCGGAGGAAATCCGTGACCGCACGCGAGGACACGGGTCCGATGAACCGGTCCCACCAACGGCTGAGTCCAGAGCGCGTCCGTGCCGAGGATTTCTCCCGGACCCCGCTGGGACGGCGCGGGTACAACGAGGAGGAGGTCCGGCGGTTCATCGGCCGTGTCGCCGAGGACATCGCCGCCAGCGACGCCGAGAAGGCCAGCCTGCGTGCCGAGATCGACAGGCTGCGCAGGCGCTACCGCGAGCAGAACAACTCCGCCGCCGCCACCGAAGGGCCGCCCGCCGACGCGGTCAACCTCCTCTCGGCGGCACAGCAGCAGGCCGACGCCTACGTCGCCCAGGCACAGGAGTACTGCCGCCAGCTCACCGACCAGGCCCGTCAGCAGGCCGACGACATACTGGTGGAGGCTCGGGACCAGGCGGGTGTCGCCGCCGAGGAGGCCGCGCGCGGCTACCGCGCCAGCGCGGGGTCCTCCTACGACGCCGACTTGGAGGAGATGGAGCGCCGCGTCGCCTGGATCCAGACGTTCTGCCGTGCGGTGCAGATACAGATGCAGGCGGCCAGCGACGCCTTCTCCAAGGAGATCACGCGGTTGAGCGAGTTCACCTCGGACAGCGTCGGGCGCACCGGCGCACCGGTCGACGCCGAGGGGGCGCACCGCTCGCGGCAGGCCCCGCGGGAGTCGGAGGCCCACAGCGGGATCGGCCCCGATCCCGAGGACATCTACCGCCAGCGCACCCCCGCCCAGACCGACCCCGGCCGGAGCCCCATCGACGGCATGCCCACCGCCTGGCCGCAGCGCGGCTGACCGCGGCGCGGCCGTCCGGCGGCGCATTCGGCGGCCGCCGCCCCGAGCGCTGCGCGGCGCCGCCCCGCCGCGCACGCGTGAAGCCGTGCCCCCCGGGGTGGCACCGACCCGGGGAGCACGGCCTGCTGTGCGAACAGCGAGTGTTTTAGTCGGGCATCATCCTCTCGTTAGACGCTGGGGTGGGCGTTGGCCAGCAGTTCCTGGAACTGGGCCGAGAACCAGTGGCCGGCGATGGGCGCGTCGGGCAGCGCGCCGGAAGGGCTGTTGCCGTTGCGCACGTTGCCCTCGTAGGTGGGGTCGCACATGCGGTCGAAGCCCTTGCCCTCGTCGTTGTCGATCTCCTCGCTGGAGCCGTCGGACTCGCCGGGCGGCTTGATCCAGGAGTAGGCGTCGATGCCGGAGGCGGGAGCCGCCTGGGGACGCTCGCCCAGGCCCGCGCCGGACTGGTTGCACCAGTTGCCGGGATGGATGCGGCGGTCGACGCGGCTCTCCTCGACGAACGTGTTCAGGTCGGACGACGAACTCGGCCCGCTCGGCCGCTCGGAGCCGCCCCAGCCGTTGCGGGAGGTGTCGATGAGCATGCCGATGTCGGAGTTGAAGCCCTGGGACACCGCCTCGGAGCGCAGCGCCTGCGCGAACGACTGCTCGTCGATGTACTGGTTCCAGTCGACCCAGTCGGACTGGCGCACCTGCTGGCCGTTGACCGTGTCGTTGACGTCGAAGTGCGGCTCGACCAGGGCCGAGTAGTTCGCGGTGTTCACGGCGAACCCGTGGACGTCGTCGACCGTGGCGCCGGCGGCGTTGGCCGCCTCGCGGAACATCTCGACGGAGGGGGCGAGGTTGGTGTCCCAGCCGATCCAGCCGTGGTGGCCCGCGTCGACGTAGTTGTACACGTTGGGGATGTCGCCCAGCGTGTTCAGCGCATAGCCGACCCCCTCGACGTAGTTGCCGTTCTCCAGCATCGTGTCGCAGTTCTCGGTCACGGTGTCGCGGCCGCTCACGTTCGTGACGAGGTTCGGCAGCGAGTCCGGCTCGATGATGGTGGCGATGCGCAGGTTGGAGTACTTCTCATCGTCCATGATGTCGGCGATGGGGTCGATGTACTCCGTCTTGTAGCGGCCGATCTCCTCCGGGCCGAGCTCGCCGTTGGAGGCGAGCGCCGCGCAGTCGCGGCCCGGGAGGTCGTAGATGACCACCTGGACGGTCATCGGCCGGTCGCCGGCCTGGGCGAGCGCCTCGTCGAGGTGGTCGCGCAGGCCCATGTTGCCGGTGGTCGGACTGTCGTTGCCTTCGATGGCGCCGATCCGGTCCAGCCACAGGGCCGTGGGCTCGTCGGCGATCGCACTGCCGCCCGGCTCTGCGGCGGCCTTGTCCGACCACACCGGGTTGACGTAGAGGTCAGCGCCCGCGTAGGGGTTGTCGACCCGCTCGCCGGGCTCGGGGTCGGGGTCGGGAGTCTCGGACGGGTCCGGGTCGGGCGTCTCCGTCGGGTCCGGGTCGGGCTCGCCAGTACTCCCGTCGCAGGCCACCCCGTTGAGGGTGAACTCCGACGGCACATCGGCGCCGCCGCTTCCGTTGAAGCCGAACTGGACGGTGCCGTCGGTGTCCAGCGTGCCGTTCCACGAGGTGTTGGACACCGTCACGTGCTGGCCCGACTGGCTGAAGTCGCCGCTCCAGCCGTTGGTGACCTGCTGGTCGCCGGGGAAGTCCCACTCCAGCTGCCAGCCGTCGAGGGAGTCGCCGAGGTTGGTGACCGACACGTTGGCCGAGAACCCGCTGCTCCACTCGTTGCTGACCGAGTACTCCACCTCGCAGCCCTCGGCCGCGTAGGCGGGGAGCGCCACGCCGAGCGCGGCGGCACTCATCGCGAGTGCCGACACGCCCGCCACGGCCTTGCCCGACCGCCATCGGGCGCGCCCGCTCTGGGGCTGTCCTCTCATTGGTCCTCCTTGTTGTGACCCGCCGACCGGACCTCTCCGGTGCGCCGAGCCGTCTGGGGATGGGGAGGTCGTGCTCCGCGGCTCCCCGAAGGGAGCCCGGTGTTGCGGCCGCCGGATCCTTGGCCTCCGGCGGCCCGTCCGGACCGGCGTTCAATGCTCCGCCGCCGTTTCGACCCGGAACACGAGGTCCCGCCGGTCCGGAGGTCTGGGGCCGGGGGCGGGTGCCGCGGCCGCGCACACCGCCGCGGCACCCCCCCGCCGGCATCATCCGAAGAGGTTGTCGTGGGCGGCGAAGGCGGTCGCGATCTCCGCCTGTGCCCAGAACCGGTGGTAGGTGAAGGTGGGCGCCTCTCCGTCCGGGTTGTCCAGGTAGGTCTGGACCTTGTCCCACTGGGGGTCGTCCCGGTAGAAGGAGCGGATGGAGGTGAAGGTCGAGCCCGGCTCGACGGGGTCGCCGTTGGCCATGGTCCCGGAGAAGCCCTCGGGAACGTAGACCTCGTCGTCGAACCGGTCGTAGTCGGAGCGGCTCTCCTCGACGGCGATGCCGATGTCGTCCTGGTTGGCCATCAGGGCGTCGAGCAGGCCCTCACCTGTGGTGCGGGCGTCGGTGTCGCCCGACCCCGCCGAGTAGTAGAGCAGCGTCTTGGCCAGCGCGGCCGCCACACCGACGTCCTGGCCGTGCGAGACGACCTCGACGTGCAGGTCCGGGTTGTCCGTGGAGGACCCGTCCCAGGTGTCGGGCTGGCCGGACCAGTTCATGTCGGCCGGGACCGCGAAGTCACCGCCGCCGTTGAGCTGGGTGTTCTCGATGGCCCAGGGCACCCAGTCGGCCAGGATCTCGCCGGCGCGCTCGTTTCCGGTCTCGTAGTAGAGCTGGGCGACGCGCTCCATGCCCCACACCTGGAAGCCGAACCAGTTGTTGGACGGCGGGTCGTGCCAGACCGGCTGCCAGTCGTAGTACATGCCGTAGAACTGCGACTGCTGCACGTCGGCCGGAGGCTGGGCGTAGGAGCCCTCCCAGCTGTTGGTCGCACCGCCGGCGATGCCGCCTTCGGAGGACTGGAGCCACTCCATGAACTCCAGTTGGCGCTCCATGCTGGTGGACCAGTCCTCGGACGCGGTCGGCGACTCCGGCTGCATCTCCGGGGTCTGCGACAGCGCGTAGGCCGCCATCGGGTTCTGGTAGCCCTGGTGGGCGGAGCTTCCGCCGATGCGCCAGGCCCACGGGTACTCCGCGGACTCCATCGCGCCGCCCCACGCGTAGTACCAGGACATCAGGTAGTGCGAGCTGTTCTTGCCCTGCCCGGCAGCGCACTCCTGGGGGCCGACGCAGTCGCCGACCTCCTTGAAGTACTTGTCGAACATGGCGTAGCGCAGGTAGTCGCCCATCTTGGTCGCGTCGGCGACCACGTCGTCGACGGCACCGGCGTTGCCCTGCTCCTCGGCCCACTTGTTGGCCCAGTACGCCACCTGGACCGCGCGGGCGTCGGCGTCGGGCGCGTTGGTGTAGCGCCACTGCTCGGAGTAGGCGTCGTCGTCGGTGAACAGGTCGAGGAACCCGTTCTCACCGCCGTGCTCGAACGTCTCGCACGAGGGGTGGGGGACCGTCTCCCACACCGACTCCTGCGACCCGCGCTGGAAGGTGTTGATGTAGGCGGGCGCGTTGTCGGTGCCGTCGCCGCAGAAGCCGTAGCCGTAGGTGTTGTCGACGTCGAGCAGCCAGTGCATGCCGTAGACCTCGTCGGTCCCGTACGTGCTGCTCAGCTCTTGGGCGAGCGGGTCCTCGCCGACGGGCACGCTGTCGTCCAGCGCCGACGGGTAGCCCTGCGGGGAGTCGTGCTCGGGGATGTAGGTCGCCGGGGACGACGGGTCGTAGGAACCGTTGGTCGGCTGGTCCGCCGTGCCCGGGATGATGTACTCCTCCAGCGACGTCCAGGCGTCGTTGAAGGGCTCCCATTCTCCGGTGACGCGGCCGTACTCGGCCTCCAGCCACAGGTAGTAGCTGAACGCCTCGGAGGTCGTGTTGTGCCCGTGGTCGGGTGCCTCCACGATCAGGGTCTCCACCGAGTGGTAGGGCACCAGGCCGCCGTCGAACTCGCGGAAGTAGCCGCTGGCGGGGTCCTTGATCTTCTCGTACTGCTCCAGGAACGCCGTCTCGTAGTCCGAGGCGGTGGCGTCGATCTCGGTGGCCTCGACGGTCGCCGAGTCGTAGCCCTGCCCCGACGCCGTGAAGGTCGCCGACGCCAGTTCGCCGCCGTTGTCGGCGGAGGAGACGGTGACCTCCTGCTCGGTGTCCCAGTCGTCGGCGGTGAACGTCAGTTCGCCGCCGGCGGAGACGCTGAGGTCGGAGCTGCCGTCCGTGCGCGCCACACTGACGTCCACGGCGGAGTCGGGCGCGTTGGACAGCGAGACGTCGAAGGTCGCCTCGGTCCCCTGGCGCACGCTCACGTTGGCGGGAGTGGCCACGATCCCCGGCTCGTCGATCACCTCGACGGCGACCGGGCTGGAGGTGGTCTCGGCCCCCGCGTCGTCGACCGCGGTGGCGGTCACCGAGTACGGGCCGGTCGCGGCGTCGGACCAGGTCGCCTCGTAGGGCGCGGAGTCGTCGGCGGCGATCTCGGTGCCGTCGGCCTCGAAGACCACGCGGTCGATCGACCCGTCGCTGTCGGTGGCGTCGGCCGCCAGCGGAATGTCCTCGCCCGCCAGGAACGAGGCGCCGTCCTCGGGAGAGGTGAGCCCGACCTCGGGCGGCGCGTTCTCCCCGCCGCCACCGCCGCCGCAGGTGGTGCCGTTGAGCGTGAACTCCTCGGGCACTCCGTTGCTGCCACCGCTGACGGAGCCCTGGAAGCCGACCGTCGCGGACTCGCCGCTGTCGAGGTCGGTGTTCCATCCGGGCGGGGTGACGGTGACCTGGTCGCCGTCCTGGCTGAACTCGCCGCTCCAGCCGTTGGTGACCTGCTGGCCGTCGGGGAAGGTCCAGCCGAGCGACCAGTCCTGGACCGCGTCGCCCTCGTTGTCGACGGTGACGCTGGCGGTGAAGCCGCTGCCCCAGTCGTTGGTGATCTCGTAGTCGACGGAGCACTCCGTCGCCGCGAACGCGGATGTGGCCGGTGCCAGGGCCGCTACCAGCCCTGCCGCCGCTCCACCCGCTATCAGCCGCGCCAGCGGCCATCGCGTCAAGAGCCGGGAACCCATGGTGATGAGGTACCTCCAGTTTCCGTGCGTGTCCCGGCCGAAGGGCCGGGGACGGGGGGATGCCGCCCGGAAGCGGGCGGGTGAACCTGGCGGTGGTCAAAGTGCTTGGGCGGATACTCTGTGTAGCCGAACGGGTCGGCCGCTGCGGGCGCGGCCGAGGCGAGTGCTGGGGAGGGGCGCGGTGCGCGGTGGGGGCGGAGGCCGCTCCCGGCGGTGGGGGACGGGGGATCGAGCCGACGGCTCGGGTGCGGAAGGGGAAGCGGGGGATGGGGGTGGGGGATGGGCAGCGGGGATCGGGGTCAGGCTGGCGGAAACCCGGATGGGAGCGCTCCCATTTCTCCTGGTCACGGCGGCTTCCGGGTCGTGGTGATGCCGGTCTCCGGTTGTTATGATCTCGGTCACTCTTGGGAGCGCTCCCAATTACGGTAACCAGATCTAACTCGCGTGTAAACCGGTTGTTTCGCATTTCCCGCCCGGCTGGATCGGGATCGCCGTACGCACGGTGATTCCCGCAGGCAGCGGCTGCGCCGCGGACCCGGGCCGGTCGCGCGAATGCGACCGGGCCGTCAGAAGTCCAGCGGCGTCTCGTGCGGTGTCGTCCGGCCCGTCCCGGAGCCGCGGGTGCGCTTGCGCATGCGCCGCACATGGACCAGGCGCGCCAGGCGGATCAGCGGGCGAACGAGGAGCTCGACGCTGCCCGCGAGGAAGCACCAGATTCCCACGTCCTCCCACAGGGAGGAGAAGAACAAGACGCTGCCGGCGATGAACCAGATCGCGATGAGGATGTCGTTGGCGATGCTCGCCGCCTCATAGCGGTGGCGGACCACCAGTTCCTCGGCGCCGACCCGCAGAACCAGATCTGAGCCGACTTTGCCGTCCGACTCGGCCATGGCCCACCCCCTTCGTCGCGCCGCCGCTGGTGGACTCCTGCCCAGCTCCGGCCGCCGTGATGCGCCGGAGCCGGGCGGGCGGCGCGGCCGGGGCCTCAGAACGTCGCGTGGCGCAGCCAGTGGTCGAGCAGGGCGGTGTCGCCGAGGACCTCGATCCGCTCGTCCGTCCGCGGGATGCGGCCGAGGAACGCGAGCAGCAGGTCGGCCGCCGGGCCACGCAGAGCGGTGTCCGCCTTCTGATGGCCGTGGTGCCAGGTCACACCGTCCGGTTCGCGGCGGATCAGCCATTCCCCCGCCGGACCGAGGCCGCGCGGGTCGGTGGCGTGCAGGTGCAGTGTCTGCCCCTGGCCGCGCAGCGCCTCGGCGGCCTCCGGGCGGGCCTCGGCCGCGCCCGGCCCTGTCACCAGGTCGAGCCACTCCGAGATTCCGTCGGCCGCCACGTCGGGGGCCACCTCGTAGGGAGCGCCTACGGTCATGGCGACGTCGGCGCGGTGGACGGAGGTCTCGTGCACCATCCGGCGCAGCCAGAACCCGGTCTCCCGGCGGCGCCCGCTGAAGTTCCAGACCGGCACGTCCGCCCCGGTGTCCTCCACCGCGACCCGCAGCTCCCGGGCGCCGGTCCGGAGCCACTCCGCCAGCGCCCCGGCCTCGTCCGGAGCCGGAAAGTCGTTGGGCGAGGCCAGCTCTCCGGGATGGGATACGCGGCGCCGCACCGTGTCCGCGCTGAACCGGTGAGCCCGCCCGATGTGGCGCAGCAGCTCACGCAGGTCCCAGTCGGGGCACGTGGGCACCTGCCGCTCCAGTTCGGCGCCGTGCGCCAGGGCTACGACTCCCTCGGTCTGGTCGGCGAGGGCTTCCGCGAGGCGTTCTGTAGTCAGCACGCCCGCGAAGCTACCCGGTCCGGACGCCGCGGAGTGCGCCCACGAGCCGACTGTGCGCTCCGGCGGCCGACCGGATCCGGTCACCGAGCGGACGGTCAGGCGTAGCCCCAGCTGGCCGCGTACTTGGCGAGCTCGGGCGGCAGCTCGTCGGAGGTCTCCTCCTCGCGTGCGGCCTGGATGCGGCCGGAGCGGATGTTGGCGCTGCGGTCGCCCAGGTTCGCGACGAGGTTGCCGTGGTCGTGCTCGCCGTAGTCGAGCATGCCCGGCTCCCACTCCACGTCCAGGTAGGCGCACAGCTTGCGCAGCGTCTCCTCGGGCTCGGAGGTGAGGTCCTCGTAGCGGATCGAGTGGCCGTCGAGGGTGTTGCGCGCCTTCTCCAGGGGCTCCAGGTACTTCAGCACGTTGGCTTCGAGCTTGTCGCGGGTGGCGGTGTTGCTCTTCCGGCGGGCCAGCGAGCCGACGATGCCCTCGGGGTGGCGCATCAGGAAGATGAACTTGGCGTGCGGCCAGGCGTAGCTGAGCCGTTCCCACGCCCACACGTTCCCGGGCGTCTTGTCGACGATGACGTCCTTGCCGTTGCGCTCCAACTCCAGGTGCAGGATGCGGTCCCACAGCACGTGCTCCAGCTCGTGCCGGTCCAGGTCCAGCTCCAGCATCGACTTGGCGGAGAACTCCTCGGCCAGCTGCACCTCGACGGTGCGCAAGTGCAGCTCGTGGGGTGCGCGGATGCGGGAGTGGCTGTTCAGGATCATCCGCAGCAGCGTGGAGCCGGAGCGGACCGGGCTGATCACGAACACCGGTGACGCGACCTGGCGAGGGGCGATCGACACGCCGTAGTCGTAGGAGAGCGTCTTCTTGGGGGGACGCTTCGCTTTCACGCCCGGGTCCGCTGCGGCCGGAGCCTTGGCGGCCGGTGTCCGTTCATCGCTGGACGGCGCGGCCGAGCCGCGTGCCGTCAGCGACTTCGGCGGGCGCAGTGCCTCGCCGAGCAGGCGCGCCCTGCGCTTGAGGCCGGAACGCACATCGCTCATCAGCCGCCGTCCTTCCTGTTCGCGGGAACTCGCCTCAACCGACCCGGCCGGAGGCGTAGCGACAGGAGGCGACGCAGGGGGGCGCGGGAGGGCTCGATGACGCACGACGCTATGCGCCAATGGTGAGTGAATTGTAAAAATAGTATAAAGGGAAGATAACGGACGTAAGCCTGTCCATGCAATGCCGCGTCGGGCGGAGACGCGGAATCAACGCCCATGTGGTGCGTTCCGGGCGCTTCGGTGCCGAGAGGGGGACCCGGGTGACATAGGCCAGGGGTGTGCTGCGGGCGAATCGCCGGGCACGCGGCGCACCGCATGGCGCGGGTGCGGCTCGGGTCCTATGTCGGGATCCGCCGGATCTGTACCCAGGTGGGCCAGCGTACCCTCCAGGCGCGCAAGGGTGCGCTGATCAGGGCCGCGAACCCACCGGACTCAGGCTTCCCCGCTCGCGCCGCCGCGGCCGTTGCGGTGCAGCCTGCGCAGGCGCTCGGCGGCGACCGCCACGAGTCCGGCTCCCAGTAGCGCCGCGAGCACGCCGACCACGGTCAGCCCCGTCTCGGCGCGTGCGAGGGCCGTGGCCAGCGCCACCGCCGCGAACGCGCCCATCGCCAGCCCGGCGACGATCTGGATCCGCGCCTCGGTGTCGGTGTCCGCGCCTCCGCCGCTCGAATCCATGCGCCTCTCCCATCTCACGCCGACGCCGGTCCCCGCCGACACCTCCCGATGACGTGCGTCGAATCCGGTTCACCCCTGGGGGTACCGGTGCAGCGCCCGGCTGAAACACCCGAACGCCCCCTGTGGCAGGGAAGGCCGCCCCGCGCCGGTCAGACCGCCGCCCGCAACCCGGGCGCCGCGCATCTGATCGCCGAGACTGAGGAGGCGGCCGCGGCGGCGCGCGCGGCAGTGAGGAATGCGTCCCACTCGGCGGCGGGGAAAGAGAGGTGCCCCGCCTCCGGGTGCTTGGAGCCGCGCATGGCCGCACCGGCGGGGAGGTCTGCTACGTCGAGGCAGTCGGGTACCCGGCCGCTGCGGAACGATGCGGGGGTGCGGGCGACCTCGACACAGTCGACCCGGTCGCTGCTGTAGCTGGACTTGAAGAAGGCCAATCGCTCAGTCGTCACACTGATGCTCGGACTCCATGATCTCGCGGATGAACCGCAGGGTACGCGGTGCCCGATGCGCGGCTGAGTTCAGGTTGGCGAAAATCGTAACGAACCTCTGCACGGATGCCGCATCCTGCACAAAGAGGCTGTCAGTAGCAGTTTCGGTGTAAACGAGGCTGGGGCCGATCTGGGCTGGGAAGTCCAAGATCACAAATGAGCCTGCAAGGCCTGCGTGCGTGCCGGCCGTGAATGGGAGGCGTCTTCGACCTGCTCGGCACCGAGCTCGCCGCGAACGCGATCCGGCACTCCCGCTCCAGCCTGCCCGGCGGCGGTTGCACCCTGCGCGTGGACCGGACGGCAGACGGCATGACGCTCACCTGCCGGGACGGCGGCGAACCCGAGGCCGGGCTGGGGGACTGCCGAAACCGTACGCACCTGTCCCCGGACCCCAGCGGCCTGGAGGCCGACGCCGAGGCGGGCCGCGGTCTGGCTCTGGTCGATGCCCTGGCCACCGAGTGGGGCGACAACGGTCTCCCGACCCACCGCCACGTCTGGTTCCACCTGGCCTATGACCTCTCGGAAGGCCGTTGGTTCGGCGCCTGAGCCCCCCGGCCCCAGGCGCCGAACCCGGCCCCCACAGGCCCGAGACGGTGCTCCCCCACGCTGTCTCGGGCCGAGGCTCCAATCCTTGCAAAACCCTGAAGGAAGGGAACCTGTGCTCAAGAATACCGCTACTCCGCACCCGGGTGGTCCCATTTCCCCGGCTTCCCAGGGGGAAAATTCGAGCCGATCCGGAGGCGCCCGGAACTGCTCCGCCGGAGCAGCCCGGAACAGTGTCCAAGTGCGCCCGCAAACGCACCATTCCGCCGTTTCTGTTCCTGCAATAGGCACAAGCGGGATTGCGGGTGAGACCGGCCCCTGCCCGGACTGCGCGCACCCATGCCGCGCCCGCCGGGCCGCACGGCAGGAGCGCCGGATCGGACGGACCGCCGAGTTCGCCGCCGAACACCGCAGGGCCGCCGCGATCCAGGCGCGCTATCTCCGCTGGGCCGTCTGGTTCGGCGAGGCGGCCCAGTCCTTTCGGGCCGCCACGGCCACCGGGCTCCTTGCGGCATCCGACACCGACGCCCTCCTCCTCGCCCTGTGGGCCACTACAGCCGCACCGCAACGCCCCGGATCCGCGGGGAATCGCCGTGGGAATGCGGTGGCGCACGCTGCCGGGCGAGAAAACCGGGCGGCCTCTGTTTGGCCGCGAACGGGTTCAAAGAGTCCAAAGGGCGACGGTTCGCCGGCCACGACAGAAGGGACCGCCAACGGCGGCGGCACGATCCTTCATCGTCGAAATCCACAACCTCACCGACGCCGGTTTCCGTCGCGGTGAAACGAAGCTGAAGCACGGAATCGGGCGGAGGACGACGCAGAGCTGCCCCCGACCGCATCCCCGCGATGTCGAATGCGGTCGCCGCCGCGGAGTCGCAGGGGGTCATGACCCGACTCTTGAGCCCGAGCTGAAGCAGCGCGTCGGCGGGCGGTGCTCGCGGGCCTCCTGGAAATGCACCCACGGGGCCCGCGGGTTCCGCCGAGCGTTTCCGATCGGCCCCCGGTCACCCGTTCGCGGACGGGCCTCCACACATCCGATGATCGCGGTGTCGGTGAACGGCGGCTTTGCTGCGAGGACAGCGGAATATATCGCGCGGGGAGGGGAGTACTTCTACCGAGGGGGATGCGAAACAGGGCGCGTCCGGTGAGAATTCGGCGTGGTGAATTCGACCGGAGCCGGGTACCGTCCGGTCCGCACCCACCCCTACCGCCGTATGCGGAGGCCCCGTGCACGTCGATCCCCCCGATGCACCGCGATCCGCATCGCCGCCCACCCCCGCCCCGCCGGACCCGACCCCGACCCCGACCCCACCCACGCCACCCCCGACGCCTCCCCCCGACCGGGCGGCCGCCAAGCGACCCCTCTGGCGCAGAAGGCCGCTCCTGTTCGGCTGCGGGGGAGCCGGGATCCCGATGCTGTGGATGTGGCCGTTCATCGTGGCGGGGATGAAGGCGGCCGACCGGATGTTCAAGCCGCGCAACTCGGCCGTCGCGCGCGACGGCGCCGGCGGCGGCAATCTGGACCGGCTGCAGACCGTCCGCGCAGTCGCGGGCTTCGTGGTGGTGGTGGGCGTGGCCGTCCACTTCGAGGACACCGAATCGGTGGAGCTCGTGACGTCGGGAAGGATCCTGCTGGAGTCGGTCGCGGCCGCTTTGGCGGCGCTGCTGGTCGCCTTCGGCTACTTCCTGGTCCGAGCCCGCGGGCAGCAGGTGCGCGCCGAGCTGCTCCGGCGGTTCCTGCGCTACTCCGTCGTGTCCGTCGTGCTTTTCGCGGGCGCGTACCTGCTGCTGTACGGCCTGTCCGTGTCGGGGATGCGCCTGGTCGGGGACCTGGGACAGGACCGGTGGTACGTGGGGGTGATCGCGTTCGTCGCGGTCTTCACCGGAGGCAGCTTCGTCAGCGGGTTCGTCTTCTGGTCGCTCTTCATGGCCGCCAAGCACGCCTTCAACGCCGCCGACGTCCACCCCATGCTCCCGTGCCTGTGCGCGCCCATCGCGTCGACGGGCCTGGCCGTCGTCGGGCTGGCCCGGCTGGAGGGGCCCACACCCGTGTGGATCAGCCTCGCCCTCTCCGCGGCCGGCATCCTCACCGCCACCGCCCTGAGCGTCGCCGAATGGCGCCTGCTCAGCAGGAGCCACGGATTCACCCTCGACACCGTCCCCGAACCGGCGGGGCGGCCCGATCCCTAGCCCGCTGTGCGCGGGAGGCCGTGCGTGGACCTCTGGGCGTTTCGCCGCGTCCGCGGCTCACTCCTCCATTGCGCGCAGCAGGCGGGCCGTCGCGGCATCCGCGGGATAGAACGTCTCGATCGCTATCTCGTCCAGGGTCACGTCGCGCGGCGAGCCGAACACGGTGGTGGTGTAGAGCAGGGCGAGGTCCCCGTACTCCGTCGCCATGCGCATGGGGACCGCGAGGTCGTCGGAGGCGTCGGAGGCGGGTCCGTC
Organism: Streptomonospora wellingtoniae; assembly: GCF_031845375.1. NCBI lineage: Bacteria > Bacillati > Actinomycetota > Actinomycetes > Streptosporangiales > Nocardiopsidaceae > Streptomonospora > Streptomonospora wellingtoniae. Next base: position 24,043 of record NZ_JAVREK010000005.1, on the reverse strand, counting down.
CTCGACCCGGTCCGGTCCGGGATCGGGGTAGCCCTCCAGCTCGGCGAGCAGCTCGGCCAATCCCGGCGCGGCGGTGCGGTCGAGCTGCCGACGCACCCGCCGCAGCACGTGGCGGCGCCACCGGGCCAGGTTGCGGATACGCGGCGCCAGGCCGTCGGGGTGGAGCGTCACGCGCAGCACGTTGATCGCGGGCCTGGTCAGCTCGGGCGGCACGTCGTGCAGGAACGCCGACATCGCCCGGTTCGCCGCGAGGAGTTCCCAGCACACGTTCACCGCGAGCGCCGGATTCGGCTCCTGGCCGGCCAGGACCGAACGCACGGCGTCGCCCGCGGCGCCCAGGTCGGTGAAAGGGCGTTCAGGATGCGCGGGGGCGAACCCCGCCGCCAGGTACAGCGCGTTGCGCTCGCGCAGGGGGACGTCCAGCTCCTCGCACAGCCGCTCGATCATCTCCCGGCTCGGATTGGCCCGGCCGGTCTCGATGTAGCTCAGGTGGCGGGTGGAGACGTCCGCGGCGACCGACACATCCAACTGGGAGCGCCGCCGGTGCTCCCGCCAGCGTCGCATCAGGGCTCCTACCGGCTCGGTGGTGACCGTCATACGGCAACGCTCCCGCACCCGCGGCGGCGCGGCAATGACCTCCCGGGTTATCGACGGTCCGCACCGGCGGCGCCAGTCTCGGAGCACACGGCCGGTCCCGTACCGGCGCCGGCCACCGCATCCGAAGGGAAGGCATCGCCATGACCACCGAGACAGGCACTACGACCGCCGGCGAAGGCGCCGCCGCCGGCGACGGCCCGACCGCCTTCGACGCCACCGCATCCGCCGTCGACCGCTACCTGGAGTTCTGGAACAGCCCGGCCGGAGAGCAGCGCAGGCTCGCGTCGGGGACCTTCACCGAGGACATCGACTACCGCTCGCCCGTGGCGGTGATGTCGGGGGCCGAGCCGCTCATCGCGTTCCGCACGCAGTTCATCGAGCACGCGGGCGCCGCCTCGTTCGCAGCCCGGCGCGAACCGGAGGAGCACCACGACCGGATCCGCCTGCTGTGGGAGATCCAGCTCGCCGACGGCACGTCGTTCGCGACCGGCACGGACGTGCTGGCGCTCGCCGAGGACGGGCGCATCGCCTCGGTCAGCGCATTCCTGGACCGCGCGCCCGAGGGCTTCGGGCACGAGGACCACGCATGAGTGCAGGCGGCGACATGGCGGAGAAGGTCGCCAACGTCCACCAGTACGAGGCGTGGAACGGCGCCTTGGCGACGGCCGTCCGGGGCCGAACCCCGCCGATCTTGTAGCCATCGTGAAGGAAAACGATTTCCGTTTGCGATAGCTACAAGATCGACGGCGGTATCCGGGAGTCGGCGGAAGAGAGAGGGAGTTCAGGAATGCTGTTCATCGAGGTTTTCGCACCTCAGGGCGCCCTGGGTGCCGAGCGCCGGGCGCTGCTGGCCAAGCGACTGGTGGAGTTGGACGACGGGGTGAACCGGGGCGAGTACCACCCCGAGTCCGTCGAGCAGAACTCGCGCGCGTACACGCAGGTCGTCGTGCACGAGCCGCTGACGTGGGTCGCCGGGGAGCACACGGTCGACGCCGACTGGCCCCGGCGCTACGCGGTGCGGGTGCGTATCCCGTCCCCCTGGGTCAAGGAGGTCGCGGGGGAGTTCGTCGAGCGCTACAACCGCATCGTCGCCACCACCGTGCGGGACGTCCTGGGGGCCGGGGACGAGCCGCAGGTGTGGGTCGAGGTGCACGGTGTCCGCGAAGGGACGCTGGGGCTGGACGGCCGGGTGATGGGCGCCGAGGCGATCTCGCAGCTGTTCACGGGTACCTGGCGCGAGTCCGTGGCGGGCCGGGGGCCCGTTGCGGGTCCGGAGCCGGGGACGGTGCACTGCCCTGTGTGCAGCATGGTCGTCACATTGGACGACTCCGCGATCACCCTGGAGTACGCGGGTGACGTCTACGGCTACTGCAGCAAGCACTGCCGCAGGGCCCATGCCGAGGAACTGGGGGTCGCGGTCCCGGCGTGAGGGGCGGGGGCGGGCCCGCTCGCCGAGGACGCCGCGGACGGCAACGGCGTCGGTGCCGGCGGGCGGCCCCGCTCCCCTTCGGTGGTGATGCGGCAGCTCCGCGCCCGACAGGCGCGGGCGTGACGTGCAGGTGGAGGGGGCGGCGGCGCGAACCTGGATGAACCTTGACATGCAAGTATCAACTTGCCTAACGTGTTCGAGCGTGGGAGACATATTCAAGGCCTTGGCCGACCCCACGCGGCGGACCATCCTCGACGAGCTGACCGAACGCAACGGCCAGACCCTTTTCGAGATCTGCGCCCGGCTTTCCACCAAGCACGGGATCGGTTCGTCGCGGCAGGCGACCTCGCAGCATCTCGACGTTCTGGAGGATGCGGGCCTGGTCGAGACCAGGCGCGAGGGCCGGTACAAGTTCCACTACATCGACACAGGGCCACTCGAACCGATCGTCGAGCGATGGCTCACGAGGCCCGGCGGGCACGTCGGGGGCCGTTCCGGCACAAGCGCGGATTCAGATGGGACAGAGGGACCGACATGAGGATCAACCTGACGAGCGTGTTCGTCGACGACCAGGAGAAGGCGCTGCGGTTCTACACCGACGTGCTCGGCTTCGTGAAGAAGCACGACGTCCCCATGGGGGGCGAGGACCGGTGGCTGACCGTGGTCTCCCCGCAGGACCCCGACGGCACCGAGCTGCTGCTCGAACCCAGCGGCCACCCGGCGGCGAAGCCGTTCAAGGAGGCGCTGGTCGCCGACGGCATCCCGTTCACCTCGTTCGCCGTCGACGACGTCGACGCCGAGTACGAGCGGCTGCGCGGGCTCGGCGTGCGCTTCACCCAGGAGCCCGTCGACATGGGGCCGGTGACCACGGCCGTGCTGGACGACACCTGCGGCAACCTCATCCAGATCGCCCACCACGCGGGCTAGTTCGCTTATGGGCGCCAGTCAGCCCAGCCCTCGGTCGGCCGCTACTCCTCGGCGACGACGGCCACCGCCTCGACCTCCACCAGCTGGTCCGGGTAGCCCAGGACGGCGACGCCCAGGAGCGTACTCGGAGCGTCGTGGCCGCCCATGTGCTCGCGCACGACCTGCCACGCGCCGACCAGGTCGGCCCGCTCGGACGACGCCACGTAGACGGTCGTCTTGACGACGTCCTCCAGCGAGGCTCCGGCGCTGCTCAGCGCCTGGCGCAGGTTGACCATCACCTGGTGGGCCTGGGCGGCGGCGTCGCCGGCCGCGACCGTACGGCCGTCGGCGTCCAGCGGACAGGCGCCCGCCGTCCAGACCGCGCGCACCGGCCGCCCGGACCCGTCCGCCAGATCCGCGGATGCGGCGTAGGCGTAGTCCACCGCCGTCGTGAGCGTGCCGTCGCGGACCAGCCGCACGCCGGCGCCGGACCGCGCAGGGGCGCCGCCTTCCGAACCGTCGTCGGGATGTCCCGGCTCGTCGAGAACGCGTGCCACGAATGCACTCTTCCCCTCTGTATACGCCTCGCGATCGTTGCCGTGCCGCCCGGCCAGGCGGCGTTTCAGATCCGCGTAGCGTTGCGCGAGCCGGTCGTCGGCGCGCAGCGCGTCGCGGAAGGCGATCTGCTCGGCCCACCGCGGGTGCCCTGCCCGGATCAGGTGCAGATGGGCTTCGCGCCGCCGGCCCGCGGCGTCTGGCTTGACGAAGAAGCGCCGCCACGGCCGTTGGTCCAGCTCCGGTGGGACACCGCGCCAGCCGTCGGCGGCCAGGCGCTCCGCCGCCCGGTCGGCAGCGGTGTCCGGGTCGCCGACGGAGGCCGCCAGGTCCACGATCGGTTTGGCCGCGAGTCCGGGGACAGCCGTGGATCCGACGTGCTCGACGCCGTCGGCCAACCACGGCGCCAGGAGCTCGAAGAGGCGGGCTCGCTCAGCGGCGGCCCGGACGGGCCAGCGGGGGTCGTAGGCGGCGACCTCGGCCGACTCGCAAGCCCATGCGGGCGGATCATCACTCACCGCGCCACCTTAGCGCCGGGCCGGCGGCTGCGGCGGAGGAGCCCGTACGTGGCGGCAGTGGTCGAGCCGACGGTGCGCTCGGCGGCGGGGCGGCCGCGCCTACGTGTCCTCGCCGTTCCTCGCGGCCGGGCCGGCGGACCGCGACGGGCGCCGAGCGAACGCGGGCGCCCGCTCGGGACGCACACCCACGCCGACCAGGTACGCCGGTATCGCCGAAAGCTGCGGTATCGCCGTGACCGCGGACTGCAGCAGCTTCGGCGGCGAGGGGCGCCGACCCGCCAGGACCGGTCCCAGCACGCGCCTGTGCAGCACCCGCTGCAGGGTCTGGGTCACCGCGGTGGGCAGGAGGCGCCGGCGGCGGACCGAGTCCAGGGTCCGGTCGGTGACCCGGCCGGCGCCGAGCGGCCCGGCGAGCAGGGTCGCGGCGGCCACGGCGTCCTGGACGGCGAGGTTGATGCCCACCCCGCCCAGGGGCGACATGGCGTGCGCGGCGTCGCCGATGCACAGCAGGCCGTCGGTGTGCCAGCGGCGCAGCCGGTCCAGCCGCACGTCCAGGTGCTTGACGTCGTCCATGGACTTCAGGCCGTCCACGGTATCGGCCAGTTCGGGCATCAGCTGCACGACGTCGCCGCGCAGCGCCTCGATGCCGCGGGCGCGCAGGTCGGCGTCGGTGCCCTTGGGGCCCAGGTAGGCCATCTGCAGGTAGTCCGTGCGGGGGATCGGGACGAGGAACTTGCCGTTGCCGAAGCGCGGAACCAGGGCGGGGGGCGCCTCACCCCGGACGGGCACGCGGAACCACCAGGCATCGAAGGCGACGGGGTACTCGCGCACGGTCAGGCGGGAGTGGCCGCGCGCCATCGACCAGCGGCCGTCGCAGGCGACGGTCAGGTCGGCGCGCAGCTCGCCGGGACCGCCGGGTCCCTCGTAGCGGACGCCGGCGACCCGGCCGCCCTCGTGCAGCAGGCCGGTGGCCGCGGTGCTCATGCGCAGCGCGAAGGACGGCTCCTCGGCTCCGGCCTCGGCGAGCAGGTTGAGCAGGTCCCACTGCGGGACCATCGCGATGTAGGGGTGGTCCAGCCGCAGTCGGCGGAAGTCGCCCAATACCAGCTTCCGCCCGCCGGCGCCGTCGAAGGCCACCTGCTCGACCTTGCTGTGCGGCAGGGCGGCGAAGCGCTCGCCGAGGCCCAGGTCGTCCAGTAGGCGGGTCGTCGTGGGGTGGACCGTGTCGCCGCGGAAGTCACGCAGGAAGTCGGCGTGCTTCTCCAGCACCGTGACCTGCACACCGGCGCGGGCCAGTAGCAGGCCCAGCATCATGCCGGCGGGTCCGCCGCCGATGATCGCGCAGGTGGTCGTCTCGCTCATCTGTGAACTCCCTCGTTCTCGATGCGAGCGGCGCGCGGGTCCTTCCGGCCTTCCGGCCTTCCGGCCTTCCGGCCCGAGGGGCCCGCGGCCCGGCGTCGGCCGGGCGCGCCTTCCGATCGGCATCGACCGATCTCCACAAACGTAGAATTCCACGAGTGTAGATGTCAACACTCGTGGAGTTGTGATGGGCGGACGAGAGTCCGGAGTCGGACGATGCTCCTGGTCGGGCTAGAATTCCCCATGTATGGAAATCGGAGGAGGGGTCATGACCACAGGGGACGCCGAGGGGGACGCCGATGGGGCCGACAGGCGGCCCGGCGGGCGCAGGCCCGGGCGCAGCGGCACCAAGGAGGCGATTCTGGCCGCGGCGCGCGAGCAGTTCGCCGACAAGGGCTACACCGGCGCGACGTTCCGCGGCATCGCGGCCCAAGCGGGCGTCGACCCCGCCCTGGTGCGGCACTTCTACGGCACCAAGGATCAGCTGTTCGCCGCGACGCTGGCGCTCCCCGGTGAGATGCTGCGCCGCCTCCAGCAGTCGTTCGAGGGTGATCCCGAAGACCTGGGCGAGCGGTTCGCGCGCGCGTACCTGGGCCTGTGGGAGGAGCCGGAGACCGCGCCGGCGCTGAAGGCGATGATGCGCACCGCTCTGACCACCGAGCAGACTGCGGACCTGATGCGCGACTTCCTGCAGGCGCGCATCCTGGGAGGGGTCGCCGAGCAGCTGGGAGACGACAGGCCGCACCTGCGGGCAGTGCTGGCCGGCACGCACCTGGTCGGGGTAGCGGTGGCCCGCCACGTGGTAGGCGTCGAGCCGGTGGCCTCGCTCGACTTCGACGACCTGGTGGCCCTGCTGGCCCCGAACCTGCAGAGCTACCTGACGGGCGACCTGCCCGAGCACGCGCGCCACCCCTGACCGGGTCGAGGGAGCGTACGGAGAGCGACAGCGCCCGATGGGCGCCGCGGCTTCCCCGCGCCGCGGGCGCGAGCAGGCCGCGGCGCCGAGAGGCCGCGCCGCGGACCGGTCAGTGCTGCGGCGGAACCGCCGCCTCCTGCAGGTCCTCGGCGTCCTCGCGCCGCGCGTCCGGGCCCGGCGTGCGCGGGCTCCTCGCCCGGGCGCGCCACCCCAGCAGCACGTCCACGGTCAAGAACAGCAGCAGCGTCACGCCCAACAGCGGCACGGCGCCGCCGATCAGCGCCAGCAGGACGACGACCGCGAGCTTGTAGCCCAGAGGAAGGGCGCGGAACGAGCCGCGCGGAAAGGGGCGCCCGACGCCCAGCGCGCCCGACCGGGTCGGCCGCCGCTGCCACCACATGCGGTAGCCCATGACGATCACCGTGATCAGGCCGCCGGCCAGGGCGGTGAGCAGCAGCTGGTTGGGCAGGCCGAAGAGCACGCCCATGTGCGCGTCGATGCCCCACCTGCTGAGCTTGGCCATCAGGGGGTAGTCGGCGAACCGGACGACGTCGGTGACCTCGGCGGTCTCCGCGGACACCGCCGCCGAGTCCACCCGTGTGGGCCAGCTGCGGTCGACCTGGTTCACCACGTACGTGGAAGCGCCGTCCTCCGGCATGACGACCTCGACGGGGCCGTCCAAACCGGCCTCGCGGGCGCCGGCCAGGACGGAGTCGACCCCGGCGTCGCCGCCGGCGTTCGCGCCCGCGTCGCCGGAGTCGGCGGGTGCCTCCGTCGAAACGACGGGCGTGCTCCAGGCGAGCCGCTCCCGCAGGTCGCTGATGTTCGCGCCGGCGTACTGCGACCAGGTCATGCCGGTCGCGGACAGGAACAGCAGGCCGAGCAGCAGCCACAGGCCGGTGGCGCCGTGGACCGACATCGACCGCCCGCGGCCCCGTGACGTCCCCGCGCCGGGTACCAGCACCCCGCGCACGCCGCCGCCCGCGCGCCACCTGCGCGACACCCACAGCACGACGCCGCCCAGCGCGACCAGCCACATCCAGCTCGCCGCCAGCTCGCTGTAGTGGCGCCCGAAGTCGCCCATGTGCAGGCTGCGGTGCAGCATGTCGGTCCAGGTGCGGACGGGGAGGGCGCCGCTGGTGCCGTAGGTCTCCATCACGCCGAGGACCTCGCCGCCGTGGGGGTCGACGAACACGGTCATCCGGTGGCTGCCCTCCAGCTCGGGCACGTTGAACAGCACCCGGGTGGAGTCCTCCTCCGCGGTGGCCGGGCGGACCGCGTCGAGCTCCGCGTCGGGCAGCTCCGCCTCGGCGATCCCCACCTGCTCGCTGAGCGCGAGGGAGTCGCCCGAGGGCGCCACTCGCAGCTGCTCGGCGAAGACCGCCTGCTCGATCTGGGGTGTCCAGACGTACAGCAGCCCCGAGACGGCGGCGACCAGGATGAAGGGGGCGATGAACACCCCGGCGTAGAAGTGCAGGCGCAGCACCAGCGGGCGCAGTGCCGCCCATGCCCTGCGATGGTCGGATCCCGAGGGGGGCACGTCCTGAGCGGGCGTGTCGGTTTTCCGTCCCATGTGGGCCGTTCTCCTCTCGTCGTGGGCGCGGCCGTTTCGAGGGCGCTCGGCGCGCCCCGAGCGCGAGGCCGCGCCGAAGGTGGGGTTTCTCCTCATGCAGGTCGTTCGTGAAGGCGGATGAGTTCCGGCGGAATCGGCGTCCTGCCTGCTGCCTGCGGACGCGCGCATGCGCCGGGACCGCTTGCGGCGGTTCCGCGGGGGGATGGCGGCGGCGCGCAGCGTCCGGGGCAGGACGCCGGAGGACCGAGCCGCGCCGGAGGGGGGAAGGGGGATGGCGAAATGGGGGGATGGAGGGGGGATGTGGCTGCCGCATCGGTCGGGGCCATGAAACCACTTATGGTGACAAACCGGCTACCTCGGGAACATGCTCACCGATCGTCCGTTTCGCGAGGGCGGCGCGGATTCCGCCGCCATCAGTGCGAATCCGCGGCCGGAACCGCCGACCCGGCGCGACGCACCCGGCGCGCGCCGGGATCCCGGACGCCTGAAACATGCGCAACAGCACACCCGCAACCCCCACCTGCGGCCTCGGCGCCGATCCGGCGCCCCGGCGGACGGGCGGACGGGCGGCCGGGCGCAGCGCAGGCGCGCACGCGCATCCTAGGAGCGGATCGCCCGGTCCGATGACCGGCACCGCGCCGTGTCGCCGGAGTGCTGCGAGGAGCGGTCGCGATACTCGGACCCATGCTCAGCGGAATCCTCGAACGCGTGCTCGTCGCATCGCAGTTGCGCACATCGGACGACCTGGTGCAGGACCTCGACCTTTCCGCGGGCGACAGCCGAGCCAAGAGCTCGGCGTTCTGGACGATGCTCACGCTTTCGGCGATCATCGCGGCCGGTGGAGTGCTGACCGATTCCACGGCCACGGTGATCGGCGCGATGATCATCGCGCCCCTGTCCACGCCGATCATGGGGATCGCTCTGGGGATCGTGCGCCAGAGCCGGACCGGAGCGGTGAAGACGGTCTTCCTCGGGTGCCTCCTCGTGATCGGCGTCGGCGTGGTCTTCGCGGCCGTGATACCCGCCTCTTACGACCTGCTGGACAACAGCGAGGTCGCGGGGCGCACCTCGCCCGGGCTCCTGGACCTCGTCTCCGCCCTGGCGACCGGCGCGGCCGGCGCGGTGGCCCTGTCCCGCCGCGATGTCGCCGCCGTCCTGCCGGGGGTGGCCATCGCGATCTCGCTCGTGCCTCCCCTGGTGGTGGCGGGCGTATGCCTGGGCCAGGGCGCGGCGCTGCTGGCCGCCGGGGCGGGTGTGCTGTTCCTGTCGAACCTGCTCGCGCTGGTCTTCGCGGGCATGCTGATCTTCGCGGCCGCGGGCTACGGAACCCCCGCGCAGACGCGCGACCAGCGCGCCGAACGCAGGGCGCGCCTCGTTCTGGGCGGGTTGTTCGCGGCCGTGTTCACGGTTCTGGCCGCCCACTCCGTCGCAACCGTGCTGCTCTCGGTGTGGACGGAACGGGCCGAGGCCGCGGCCGACCGGTGGGTCGCGCATCGGCCGAACGCCTCGGTGACACACGTGTACACGGCCTCGACGACGCTGCACATCGAGGTCCGCGTCCAGGGCTCTCCGCCTCCGGTCGCCCCGCTCCTGGCGGACCTGCGGGCGGAGCTGCCCGACGGGCTGGGCCTGGTGGTCGAGACGACCTACGGCGCGCGCATCGACGCCGGAACGGTCGGGGACTGACCGCCGGGTGCGCCGGTCAGGGTGTGACGATCGGGAAGTCGGGGCGCGGCTCGTCCAGGACGGACGCCAGCCGGCGGAGCACCCCCGCGTCGCCCTCGTGCTGCACCCCGTCGATGTCGCCCGTCGCGAGTACCCCCGCCAGCCGGTGCAGGGGCAGGGTCACAGACAGGTCCGCCGTGCCGCCTGCGGGGTCGGGGTAGTGGATCAGCACGCCGTTGGAGAGCAGGGCCCGGTGGTGCTCGCCGGCGCCCCGGAGGGTGAGCAGGTTGTGCAGCGTGTGGCAGGCGTTCTCCGCCGTGCACAGCGCCCGGCTGCCGGGCAGGTGGAAGTTCATCTCCGCCGGCGCCTCGGTCCCCGGCGTCATCTGGAAGACGAACCGGACCCCGTCGAGGACCTCCTCCTGGCCGGTGCGGGTGATCTCCACCGTCGGCGGGACGAGGCCCACGCGGCCCTGCGAGGTGCCGACTCCCAGGCCCATCCCGACACGGCCCTCGGGGCCCGCCTCCAGACTGAAGGCGGCGAAGTACATCCCGCGCCGGATCATCGCCGTGCCCGCGTAGACGTTCTCCGACACGGCGTGTTCCATGAAGTGCTCCGGGGCCACCACCGGGACCCTCCCGGAGGCGACGTCGGCCTCGTCGACGACCCCGAGCACGCCGCCGAAGTGATCCAGGTGCGGATGGGTGTAGACGACGGCGGTGACCGGGCGCGCGGAGCGGTGCTCGCGGTACAGCGCCAGGGCCGCGGCGGCGACCTCCTCGGACACCAGCGGGTCGATTACGACGACGCCCTCACGCCCTTCGACGAGCGTCATGTTGGACAGGTCCATGCCGCGTACCTGGTAGATGCCCTCGACGACCTCGAACAGGCCGTTGACGGCGGTCAGCCGGCTCTGGCGCCACAGGTGCGGATGGACGGTCGAAGGGCCCGCGTCGTCGCCGTCCAGGAGGAAAGAGTAGTCCCGGAGGTTCCACGCGGTGCCGCCGTCGCTGCCCGCGACGTGCTGCGGTGCCGGCGCGATCCGCCCGCGGAGGGCGTCGTCGAGGTCGGCGGTGTCGTCCGGCGACGGCCCCGTCGTGCTCGCGCGGGCGTCCCCCGACCGGGTCGGTCGGGGCACGCCCGCGGTCCTGCCCCCGGTTCCGGCGGCGTGTTCCATCGGACCCTCCTGTGCTGCGGCGTCGGCCCGCACGGACGATCGCGGCCGCACGGGATCTGTACCGGCAGCTACCCGCCGCGGCCCCGCGCTAGGGCCAAGCGGTGGTCAACACGCCTTCGTGTAGTGGAACGCGCCGCACGGCAGGGGCCGCGCCGCCGCCCCGCCGTCACTGGCCGCCGAGCCCGGTCGTGGCGACGCTGCGGACGATGTGGCGCTGGAACAGCAGGAAGACGGCGACCATGGGTGCCGCGGCGACCATGGACGAGGCCATTTGGGCGGCGTAGAAGCTGCCGTAGGAGTTCAGCACGTTGGGGATGCCCACGGGCAGGGTCATCAGCGCCGGGTCGGTGGTGGCGATGAACGGCCAGAGGTAGTTGTTCCAGGCGGTGATGAACACGAAGATCGACGCCGCCGCCAGAATCGGCCGCGACAGCGGCAGGATCACGGTGGCGAACAGCCGCCAGTACGACGCGCCGTCGATGCGCGCCGCGTCGTCGAGCTCGCGCGGCACGGCGTCGAAGAACCGCTTCAGGATGAACACGATGATCGGCATCACCAGCTGCGGCAGGATCACGGCCGCGTAGGTGTCGACCAGGTTCATCGCCACCATCTGCTCGAACAGCGGGACGATGAGCAGCTGCGGCGGCACCACGATCGCCGCGACCGTCAGGGCGATCAGCGCCGCGCGCCCACGGAATGCCATGCGCGACATGGCGAAGGCGGCCGGCGCCGAGACCGCGAGGGTGAACACGGTGACGAGCACGGCGACGAGCAGGCTGTTGAACATCCACAGCTGGACGTCGCCCGCGGCGAACAGGCTGCGGTACTGCTCCAGGGTGAAGCCGGACTCGGGTACCAGGCTGAGCGGCAGCGACACCGCGTCCTGCTCGGTCTTGAACGACGTCGCCAGCGCCCACAGCATCGGCACCAGCCAGACGGCGGCCATGACGACCAGCGCCGACATCGCCGCGACGCGGGGGAGCTTCCCGCCGCCCAGGATCAGCGTGCGCTGCCGCGCGCGCTCGCGGGCGCGGTCGGCGCGCGCGGACCGGCGCTCGGAGAGGGGGGTGATGGTCTGCACGGACATGTCAGGCCCTCCTGCGCGACGATGCGAACCAGAGCTGTGCCACGGCGACCGCGACGACGATCGCCAGGAAGATGTAGGAGACGGCCGCGCTGTAGCCGAACCGGTAGCCGGTGAACCCCACGTCGTAGACGTAGAGCAGGAGCGAGCGCGTCGAGTCGCCGGGACCGCCCATGGTCAGCAGGTAGATCTGGTCGAAGACCTTCAGCGAGGCGAGGACCTGTAGCAGCAGGACCACCCCGGTGGTGTTGCGCAGCTGCGGAACGGTCACGAACCGCAGCCGGGCCCAAGCGCCGGCGCCGTCGAGGGTGGCAGCCTCGTAGAGGTGGTCCGGGATCGACTGCAGGGCCGCCAGGTACAGCAGGAAGTTGAACCCGACCGTCCACCAGACCGTGGTGGCGGCGATCGACCACATCGCCACGTTCTCGTCGGTCAGCCACCCCAGCCCCTCGGAGCCGAGGGCGCCCAGGGCCTGGTTGAGCAGGCCGAAGTCGCCGACATAGAGGTACTTCCACACCAGCGCCACGGTCGCCACGGGCAGCAGGAACGGCAGGAAGAACGACAGCCGCCACAGCCACTGCCCCGGCAGGCCCGCGTGCACCAGGACCGCCATTGCCAGGGCGACCAGCACGAGCGGGACCGTGGTGATGAGGGTGAAGAACGCGGTGTTGCCCAGCGTCTTCCACACCAGCGGGTCGCCGAGCGCCTCGGCGTAGTTGGCCACTCCGACGAAGTCGCCGCCGCCGCCGTTGAGGGTGCTGTCGGTGAAGCTCATCCACAGGCCGTTGAGCAGGGGCCAGACGAGGAACGCCGCATACACCGCCACGAACGGCACCAGGAACGCCCAGCCGGAGTCGGCCGCGCGCCGGAGTGGTCCCCGTGCGCCGCCGGCGGCGCACGGAGGGGACTCGGGGGAGGCGGGGCGGGCCGCCGCCGTCGCGGGCGCGCTCATCACATGTCCCCTTTCGACGGATTGGGCCTGGTGACCCACGAGGCCAGTGCGCGGTCGAGCTGCTCCACCGCCGCCTCGGGGCCGGACCCGCTGAGCGCCGTGCGCACCGTCTCGCTCATGTCCGACTGGAACTTCGACCCGGCGCCGGCGAACCACGCCTCGGGGTCGAGTACGGGTGTCTCGCCGGCGGCCGCGTAGTCGGACTGCGGTTCCAGCGCGCGGTAGGCGTCGGAGTCGGCGACCGGAACGTAGGCGGGCACGTGGCCGGCCTTGCCCCAGGTCAGGCTGTTGCGCACCATCAGCGCGACGAACCGGTGGGCCGCGCGGACCCGCTCGGGATCGGACGCGGACTGGCGGGGCAGCACGAAGGAGTGGGAGTCGGCGTAGCTGCCGGGCTCTTCGAAGACCGTGGGGAAGGGCGCCGCGCCCAGGTTCTCGACGGCCTCGGCCAGGTACGGCAGCTCCCACTCGCCGGTGAAGAGCATGCCCGCGCGTCCGTCGCTGAAGGCGGCCAGCGCCGTCTGGTAGTCCAGGTCGGCCGCGGAGTGCTCGCCGTCGAAGAGCCCGGCGAGGAAGGTGTAGGCGCGCAGTGCCGCGTCGCGGTCGAACTCGGCCGGTCCGCCCTCGGGCAGCCGCATGTCCGCGCCGGTCTGCCGATACAGGTTCCAGAACAGCCGCCAGCCCTGCGCGTCGTCGTTGACGTGGCCGAACGCGACGCCGTTTGCGCCGCTGGCGCGGGCCAGCTCGTGCGAGGCCGCGATGAAGTCCTCGTCGGACTCGAAGGCCCGCAGCGCGCCCGAGGAGTCGAGCAGGCCGGCCTCGTCGGCCATCGCGGTGTCGTAGAAGGCGATGAAGGGGTGGGTGTCCAGCGGGACGGCGTAGGAGTGCCCGTCGTAGCGGCCGCGGCGCCACAGGTCGGGCACGAAGTCATCGGGTGTGACCTGGAACTCGGCGAGCAGGTCGAGGTCGAAGGGCTCCAGCAGCCCGCCGGGGGCATAGCCCGGCAGCCGCGACATGTGCATGATCGCCGTCTCGGGCGCGCGCCCGCCCACCGAGGCCATGGCGAGCTTGGTGTAGTAGGGCGGGCCCCACGCCAGCGTGGTCGGCTCCACCCGCAGGCCCGGCGCCTGCTTGTGCACATCGCTGAGCATGGTCTGCACGCGCGCGCCGTCGCCGCCCTGGAACAGGCTCCAGAACCGCACCCGTGTCGCGTCGGAACCGGTGGACAGGGGTGCGCCGCAGCCCAGCGCCGAAGCGCCCAGAGCCAGCGCGCCGGCGCCGATCATGCCGCCGCGCAGCACTTGGCGGCGGGTGGGGCGGCCCGGGCCCGGACGGGAACGGCCCGGGCCTTCGGCGCCGCCTGGTGGATGGGGCATCGACGACCTCCTAGTTCGGGGGGTTCGGCTCGACTCGCCGACGGCGCCGTGGGACCGGCGCCGGGGCGCACCGTCGCCAGCGGGCCGAGGACGGCCGGTACGGCTCCGGTGTGACTCCCGTTACAGCGCTAGCCAGTTTTACAACGATGTACAAGAGCTGTAAAGAGGCCCGGGCTCCGCACATCCCCGTTGATCTTGTAGCTATCGTGAAGGAAAGCGATTTCCAGTGACGATAGCTACAAGATCGACGGGGTTCGGGGGCCGCGGGCCGGTCCCAGTGGCGAGGCGCCCGGGCGGGCGCGGCCGGGACCGCGCCGCAGGCGCGCTCAGCCTCGGGAGGGACCGCTCTTCTCGAAGGCGGCCGCACGCCGTTGCGCGTCGGCGATGCGCGCGGTGTCCAGCTTCTCGCCGCGGTCGAACCGGTAGATCCCGTTGCGCTCCTGGAATACGTCGGTGAGCTGGGTGTAGCAGTAGCCGAACATCTCCGGGTCGTCGAGCAGGACCCCGACCAGCCCGCTGAACCGCGCGTGGAACTCCTCCGGTGTGGCCGGGTCGCTGCCGTAGCCCCACGACCCTTCGCCGCGCGGTGCGTCCGGATCCCATCGGATGCCGCCGAACTCGCTGCAGAAGTAGGGCTGTCCCCGGTATCCGACCGACCACGCCGCGCCCGAGGCGGCCCGGTTCACGTGCGGCTCCCCCCGGGCCAGGCCGCCCATCTGCTCGCGGAACGCCTGGGGGTCCTGCTCGTAGCTGTGGGAGTCGTAGACGTCGGCCTCGGTCACGCGGTGGGAGTAGCCCGAGGAGTCCACCACCGGGCGCGAGGGGTCGAGCGCCTTGGTGGCCAGGAACATCGCGCGAGTGACGTCGTCGAGAGGCGCGGTGCGGTCGTGCAGGTGCTGGAAGGTCTCGTTGAGCGGGCACCAGCCCACGACGCTGGGGTGGGAGTAGTCGCGCTCGACGGCCTCCAGCCACTGGGAGACGTAGGAGGCGTCGGGCTGCTGGTTCGCACCGGAGTCGGAGCCGCCGACGTTGCAGCCCCAGTCGGCGAACTCGCCCCAGACCAGGTAGCCCAGGCGGTCGGCGTGGTAGAGGTAGCGTTCCTCGAACACCTTCTGGTGCAGGCGGGCGCCGTTGAAGCCGGCCCGCAGGCCCAGTTCGATGTCGCCGACCAGCGACGCCTCGTCGGGCGCGGTCATCAGGCCGTCGGGGTAGTAGCCCTGGTCCAGCACCAGCCGCTGAAAGACCCGACGCCCGTTGATCAGTACGGCCCTGCCCTGCACTGAGACCGACCGCAGGCCCGCGTAGGACTCGGCGCGGTCGGCGACCTCGCCGTCGGCGCCGATGAGCTCCAGGCGCAGCCCGTAGAGGTGCGGGTCCTGCGGGGACCACTCCCGCCGGCGTTCCGCGGGGACGGCCAGGCTCAGCTGCGGTGCGGGATCGCGGTCGGCGCGCACCTCGGCGGCGGCGACCTCGCCCTCGGCGTCGGTCAGTACCGCGCGCACCCGCTGCCCTTCGCGCACGCCTGACAGCGGCATCCGCAGGTGGAAGGCGCCGTTGGCCGGGTCGGGGGTGATGCGCGGGCGCCGCAGGTGGACCTCGGGGACCGGCTCCAGCCACACGGTCTGCCAGATCCCGGTGGTGCGCGTGTAGTGGCACCCGGTGTTGGCGTACCAGGTCGCCTGCTTGCCGCGTGCCTGCGGACCGTGCCGGGAGTCGCGGGCGCGCACGACGATCACGGCCTCTTCGCCCGGCGCTGCGGCGCCGTGCAGGTCGGCCGTGAACGGGGTGAACCCGCCGCGGTGCCGGGCGACCTCGACTCCGTTCACCCACACCGTCGTGTCGTAGTCGACCGCCTGGAAGTGCAGCAGCGCCCGCCGGCCGGCCCACTCCCGCGGGATGCGCACGCTGCGCCGGTACCACACCGCCTCCAGGAAGTCGGTGTCCCCGACACCCGACAGTGCCGACTCCGGGCAGAAGGGAACGGTGATCTCACCGCTCGGCACGGCATCGCGCAGGCCGCGCTCCAGCCCGGTGTCGGCGCGGTCGATCTCGAAGCCCCACGTGCCGTTCAGGCACAGCCAGTCCGGCCGGGTGAACTGGGGACGCGGGTATTCAGGGCGGGGCGGTGTGGAGCCGTGAGGTGGCACGCGCTCCTCCTCGTCGTCTCGTGGGGTCGTGGCCCGGGCTCGTCTCGTACAACATGCGTCGGCACTGGCGAGCTGCGCCGCGCGGGCACGGCTCACCATTCGCGCAGACCATGTCAGCACGCTTTTCCATCGATGTAAATGGGGTGCTGCGCGGTCGCCGCGCGCTCGCCCGGCGCTCGCCGGGCGAGCGGCTCGGCATGCAGGCCGCCCGGGGCGGGCTCACTAGGATGGCCCCGATCGGAGGTGGACGTGGGCAGCAGGCCGCGCATCAAGGACGTAGCTCGGCGAGCGGGGGTGTCGGAGAAGACGGTCTCCAACGTCATCAACGACTATCCGCACGTCACCGCCAAAACGCGCGCCGCGGTGGAGGCGGCCGTCGCCGAGCTCGGCTACCGGGTCAACTTGGCGGGGCGCCAGCTCCGACGCGGCGAGTCCGGGGTGATCGCCCTGGTCATCCCCGAACTCGACCTCGGCTACTTCGCCGAGCTGTCCGACCTCGTCATCCGCGAGGCCGAGCGCCACTCCCGAACGGTCCTGGTGCACCAGACCGAGGCCCAGCGCGAGCGCGAAGCCGCCGCCCTGGACGGATTCGGCACCGACTTCGTCGACGGCGTCATTTTCAGCCCGCTCGCCATGGACGACGACGACCTGAGCGCTTACAGCGCCCGCCTTCCCGTGGTGCTGCTGGGCGAGGTGTCCCTGCCGGGCCGCCACGACCACGCGGCGATCGACAACGTCGCGGCGGCG
The DNA here is from genome assembly GCF_031845375.1 of Streptomonospora wellingtoniae. Classification (NCBI taxonomy): domain Bacteria; kingdom Bacillati; phylum Actinomycetota; class Actinomycetes; order Streptosporangiales; family Nocardiopsidaceae; genus Streptomonospora; species Streptomonospora wellingtoniae. The sequence continues at coordinate 7,042 of NZ_JAVREK010000005.1, read as the reverse complement.
CGCGAGGCGACCGAGCACCTGCTGGAGCGGGGGCGGCGACGCATCGCGGTCGTCGGGGGGCGTCCGCCGCGCCCGACCGGGACGGCCGAGCTGCGCACCCGTGGCTACAGCGAGGCGGTACGGGCGCACGGGCTCGACTACGACCCCGCGCTGGTGCGGTCGGCGCGCCGCTTCCACTGGCAGGACGGCGCCGACCTGGCCGCAGCGCTCATGGCCGAGCCCGAGCCCCCGGACGCGCTGCTGTGCCTGAACGACCTGCTCGCCCTGGGCGCCGTCCGCGCCCTGCACACCGCCGGGGTGCGGGTGCCCGAGGACGTCGCCGTGGTGGGCTTCGACGACGTCACCGCCGGCCGGTTCGCCATCCCCAGCCTGACCACGGTCGCACCGGACAAGCCGCAACTGGCCCGCGAGGCGGTCCGGCTGCTGCTCCGCGCGATCAGCGCCGACCGGCCTTCGACGGCGCCCCAAGCGGTGGAGGAGGTCGTCATCGGCCACACCCTGGTCGTCCGCGAAAGCACGGGCGGGACGGGATGAGGAATGCGGTGGCCCATCCCGGAACGCGGTCCGACACGCTTCCGTCAGCACAGCACCGTTGATCTTGTAGCTATCGTCACTGGAAATCGCTTTCCTTTACGATAGCTACAAGATCAACGGGGTTCTATCCGCGCGACGCCGCGGACGCGAAGGCGGCGACGTGCTCCCGGTTCTCGGCGATCACCTCGTCGAGGGAGTCGCGGGTGCGCACCAGTTCGGCGATATGGGCGTCCAGGCGCTCGCGTTCCTCGACGAGGCGCCTCCATGCCTCGTGGGCGGTCTCCCAGCTCGGCCTGTCGACACAAGGAAGCAGTTCGGCGATGATCCGGCTGGAGAGCCCGGCGGCGAACAGCCGCCGCACCAGCAGGATCCGGTCCACGTCGGACTCCGCATACAGCCGCTGGCCGCTGGGGCTGCGGTCGCTGCGGAGCAGCCTCTGCTCCTCGTAGTACCGCAGCGACCGGACGCTGGCACCCGTCCGCTTCGCCAGTTCGCCGATTCTCATCGCCGCCTCCCGCCGCTGTGCTCCGTGGCCCACGCCACAATATCTCACCCTTGCCTCTGACGTCAGTGTCAGACCCTACGCTCTCGGCATGAGCAACCGCACCGCAACCGCCACACTCGCCCCCTCCCTCTTCGAGAGCGCCGCCCTCGGCGGGCTCCGGATGCCCAACCGCATCGTCATGGCGCCCATGACGCGGGTGCGGTCCAACGCCGCCGGGCTGGCCACGGCCTCCATGGCCGCCTACTACGCCCAGCGGGCGTCCGCCGGCCTGATCGTGAGTGAAGGCATCCAGCCCAACCGGGTGGGCCAGTCCAACCCGTTCACCCCCGGGCTCCACACCGACGAGCAGACGGATTCGTGGCGGCAGGTCACCTCCGCCGTGCACACCAACGGCGGGCGGATCTTCGCCCAGATCATGCACGGCGGGCGGATCAGCCACCCCGACACCACCGGCCTCCAGGCGGTCGGACCGTCGGCGGTGGCCGCCCGCGACGCGTCCGTCTTCACCCCGAGCGGGCCGCAGCCGGTGCCCGTTCCGCGCGCGCTCACCACCGAGGAGGCCGGCAACGAGGCGCTCTCCTACGCCCGCGCCGCCGAACGCGCCGTCGCCGCCGGGTTCGACGGGGTGGAACTGCACGGCGCGAACGGCTACCTGATCGGGCAGTTCCTCTCCACCAGCGCCAACCTCCGCACGGACGGCTACGGCGGCTCGATCGCCGGGCGGATCCGCTTCGCCGTCGAAGCCGCGACCGCCACCGCCGCGGCGATCGGCCCGGATCGGGTCGGCATCCGGATCTCACCCGGCGCCGGGCTGTGGGACGCGGTCGAGACTGAGGTGCCCGAGCTGTACGGCGCGCTGCTCGCCGCGCTCGCGCCCCTCGGGCTCGCCTACGTGCACCTTGAGGCCACCACCGACGAGCAGACCCTGGTCGGTCTGCGGAGCGCATGGCCGGGCACGCTGATCGTCAACCCGGCCTTCCCGATGGGGCCCGAACCCGCCGACCGCAAGGGTGCGGACCACTGGCTCGACCTCGGGGCCGACCTGATCTCCTTCGGGCGGGCGTTCCTGGCCAATCCGGACCTGGTGGAGCGCCTGCGCGCGGACCTCCCCCTCGATGAGGCGGATCCGGCGGTCTACTACGAAGGCGGCGACGACGGCTACCTCACCTACCGGCCGTACCGCTACTGACCGGTGGGGGCGAGGATGTTCGCGCGTGGGGAGGCGGGGAGTGGAATTGCGCTTCCCCCGGATCGCCCCCCGCATCGCCGTATCGGCGCTCATTCTCGCCCCCGCCGTATTCCCCGGAGCTTCGGCACAGGCCGAGCCGCCGAGGCGTATGGGCGGACCGCGCGCGACGTGCCGTGAGACTCGGGCCGTCCGCCGACGACGCGCCGCGGTGGAGCGGTCGCACCTTCCTGCGGTCTAGTCGTTGGGCGCCTCGGCGAGCGAGATGCTGTTGCCATCCGGGTCCAGCACGACGACGTGGCGCACGCCGTTGCCGTAGGTCTCCACCGGTTCGTGGCCGATCCCGTGCGCGGCGAGGCGGGCGAGGATGTCGTCGAGGCCGGTCACACCGAGCGTGACCACGGCTGCGCCCACCTCTTTGGCCCGCCCGTCCCGTTCGTCGACGACGACCCACGCGTTCTCGCCGACCTGCCACAGGTGCTCCTCGCCCATGACCTCGTCAGCCGGGCGCCCGAAGAACACCCCGAACCATTCCAGTGACGCGGTCCGGTCGCTGACCGCCATGACGCTGTACAAGTCCACCCGGATATCTCCTCTCGTGCGCGACGGAGTCTAGACCGCGCCCGTGCCCCGGACTCATCGCAGAATGGCGCCCTGCTTCTCCGGGCCGGACTGCGGGAGGTCACCCGGAAGCACCGCACCGAGGCCCTTGCCGGTGCCCAGGACGCCGGCCGCTATCGCCCGCAATCGAGCCCGCGGGGGCGGCGCACGCGCCGTCCCCGCCCGAAGGCGGCGGCCGCGCCGGACCCGGTGGCGGAGTGCCGGACGAGGGGGCAGCTGCGGCCGCCGTCCGCGCACGACGCCGCGTTCACCGACCGGGCTAGCCGTCCCTCACCCCTGCGCCGCGGAGTCGAGCAGCCAGTTGTACCGAAGGCGCATCGCGCGCTCCACGCTGGCCGCCGCGGCACCGAGCGCGAGCGCGACGTTGAGCCATACCGGTAGATGGACGGGCGAGGTGAAGGTCCCGAAGCGCCGGGTGACCGGCGGCAGCTGAAAGGCCGCTTCGAGGATCTGCGGAATGAGGAGAAGGAGCGGGACGAGGAGGAGGGCGAGCGAGAGGAGCCCGATGCCGCGGCTCAGCGCGGGGTGCTCGCGGGCGAGGCGCGCGCGGCGCCCTTCGCCGGAGCGCTGATCGGGGACGAGCTGGCGCTCGGCCCCCGCGGCGGTGACGTAGTGGCAGCGCCGGAGGCCGAAGGCCGTCGGCACCACGTCGATCGTTCCGCCCGGGACGGGAAAGGCGGCGGGGAGCTTGGACTCGGCGTGGTGCCTGCCGTCGAGGTACAGGTGGGCCTTGCCCTTGCCGTCCTCGGAGAAGATCCGCTGCACATAGCTGACGTCGACGGCATACACCGCCTCTCGGCCGCCGTCGCTCCTCAGCGGAAGGTAGAACAGCGCACGGGAAGCCGGCTGCCACCAGCGGAACGGCTTCAGCGGACGCCCGTTCCCGGGCTTGACGCGTTGTGCGGCGCGGCGCCGCCGCCACTCCTCGAACATCTCGGACTCCTGATTCATCACGCGGTAGACGCATCGGCGGACTCGGCGGAGCCGAAGTCGGCCGGGCGGACGGGGGCTCTTCGGTGATCAGACGGCTGCGCTGCGGTCCCGGCGGAGCCCGCGGGCGTACCGGGACGGGGGAGGGCTTCGCTCAGATCCAGCCGTGCCCTGCGGCGATGCGCGCGGCCTCGTGCCGGTTCGCGGCGTCGAGCTTCGCGATGGCGGCCGCGAGGTGGTTGCGCACGGTCCCCCGGGAAAGCGAGACGCGCCGGGCGATCTCGTCGACGGGCGCCCCGTCGCGGGCCAGCGCGAGGACGTCGGACTCGCGCGGGCTGAGCGGTGAGTCGCCCGCGCTGATCGCCTCGGCCGCGAGTGCCGGGTCGACATAGCGCCCGCCGCCCGCGACGTTGCGCACGACCTCGGCGAACGTGCGGGAGGAGACGGTCTTGGGCAGGAACCCGCGCACGCCCGCGGCCAGTGCCGACTTCAGGTAGCCGGGGCGGCCGTGCGAGGTCACGATGATGCAGCGGCAGTCCGGCAGCTCCGCGGCGAGCCTCCGCGCCACCTCGATGCCGTCGGGCCCGGGCAGCTGCAGGTCGAGCAGTGCCACGTCGGGGCGGATGCGCAGGGCCGTGGCCAGCGCCTCGTCGCCGGAGGCCGCCCGGCCGACGACCTCGAAGCCGTCCTCGAGGTCGAGCAGGCCGGCGATGGCGTCGCGGATGAGGTGTTCGTCGTCGGCGACGAGGATGCGTGTCATGCGGGCTCTTCCTTCGGGAGCGGGATTGCGGCCTCAAGCAGGAACCAGGTGCCGTCGCGGTGCGCGGTGAGGCTCCCGCCGAGTGCGCGGATCCGCTCGGACATCGAGCTCAGGCCCGTACCGGCGCCGGCGGCCCGCCCGTCCGCTGCGGCGGGCTGCGCGGGCCCGACGCCGTCGTTGGCGATCGTGAGGAGCACCGCACCGTCCTCGTCGGCGGTCGCGAGCGTGACCTGTGTGGCCGCGGCGTGGCGCAGCAGGTTCGTGACACCTTCGCGCACGACCCGTCCCAGCGCCTCGGCGCAGCGCTCGGGTACAGGGTCGCCGGTCACCGTGCAGCGAATGCCGGCCGACTCCAGCAGCGACCGCGCGCCCGACACCTCGTCGTCCCAGGTGGTGCGGAGCTCGCCGCGCACGACGTGGCGGACCTCGGTGCCCGCCTCCTCTGCGAGGCGCCGGACCTCGGTGATCTCCTCCGCCGCCCGTTCGCCGTGGTCGCGGCGGACGAGCTCGGAGGCCAACGAGCTCTTGACCGCGATCGTCGCCAGGGTCCGGCCGAACACGTCGTGGAGGTCGCGCGCGATGCGCAGGCGCTCGTTCGCGAGGGCGAGCGCGGCGCGGGTCTCGTGCGCCGCCTGCAGCTCCAGCAGCACCCGCAGCATCCACGCGCTCGACCAGCAGATCCACAGCGCACCGCTGATCACGGCCGCCCCCACCAGCAGGAGCGCGATGTTCGCGACGCCCACGAGCGGAACGGCGAGGACGACGGCCGCCGCGTTCAGCAGCAGCGTCCGGCGCGCGTCGAGAACGGGTACGAGGCTCGCTGCGGCCGAACCGATCGCCGCCGCGACCGTCACGCCCATCGCGGGGAGGGGGAGCATGAAGGTCACGGCGACGAAGGCCGCGAGGGCCAGCGCCCATGCGACGGCACCGCCGACGGGGAGCCGTCGTGCGCGCCCGGCGACGGTGTCGATGCTCCGGTTAGTGACGAGCACGTTCCCGACGACCAGGGCGGGCAAGAGCACGAACGCCGCGACCCACACGCCGAGGGGTACTCCGGTGAGCCGGCCGGCCTCCAGCAGGCTCCGGAGGAGGGTGCCGGCCGGGATCGAGACGGCGACGTAGGCCGACCAGCGCACGTAGGTCTCGAACCGGTGCGCGCCGACCTGCGTCCAATCGCTCATGCCCCTCATTGTGCCGCGGGGGTCCGTGCAGGCCGGGGGTCCGCGGGGGTCAGGGCGGGCCCCGTCGTGCGTGTGCGCAGCCACACCACCGCCGCGATCGCAGCGGCGGTGAGGGTGGGCACGAGCAGGACGGCCGATCCGGTCCCGGCCGACCGGTCGGCGACGGAGGTGCCGATGTCGATGTGCAGGGCGGTGGCGAAGAGGAACGTGAGCGTGTTGAGCAGCGCATGCATGACGGCCGCGGTTTCGATGCCGCCGGTGCGCCAGGTGATGACCGCCAGGCTGACGGCGAGCGTGAAGTACCAGAGGTTGATCCACGGATCGGCTGCGCCGTGGATCAGGGTGAACACCAGGCTTGAGACGAGGACGCCGACGACCAGCGCCGTGCGCGGCCCGCGGCTCCAGCTCCCGGCGACCCGGAAGACGAGTCCGCGCAGGCCGTACTCCTCGCCTGCCGACTGCAGGGGCGTCAGCAGGAGGGTTGCGGCGAAGATGCCGACCAGGTCGGCGACCGGCCAGTGGGTCTGCTCGGGGGGCGTCGAGGCGTTCAGGACCAGGACGGCGATCAGCCAGACGGGGCCGATGAACAGCAGTGCCCGGCCGAACACGTCGAACCGGAAGCGCGACACCACCGAGTGCAGCGACGCGCCCCGCACACCGTAGAGCCACCGCTGGACGAGCATGCTCCAGGGGATGAGGAGGGCGAGCGAGAACATGGTCGCACCGTGGTAAAGCGGCGTGTAGTCGGTGCCCCCGCTCGCCGGGTTGGTCCTGCCCAGCTGCGTGTCGACGAAGGCGGCGGCCTGGGACGCGGCGAAGCTGAAGACGGCCATCCCGGCGATCACGAGCACGATCGCGAGGACGCCCCGCCCGATGCGGCGCTTGTCACCGGCGAGGACGCGGTGGTATTCCACGCCCGGCGGAACCGGTCGCGGACCGCGGCCGTCCGGGTCCGGATCGGTCGGCAGGGCCGCATCGGCCGGTCGCGAGTGCGGTGGCGAGAGGAGGCGGTCGGCGTCGGGGTTCATGCTCCGAACCTAGATCGGAGCGCGGTCGTGACTGAGTGTCACCGGTCACGGATTTCCTCCGTGCCCTGCACGGGTCGGCCATGACAGATGTCATGCACGACCGGTGTTCTCGTCCGCAGCCGGGGTGCGGACATTGCGGATCCGGCGGGTCGGGGGTGACGTCGGCACACCACCGTTGATCTATTCCCAAAATGGCCTGTACGTCACCGCTGAACTGGGATTACGCTGCCGGGGAAGGCAAGAGCCGAGTAACGTCGTAACCTTCCTGAGACAACTCCTCAAGCAGACGCTTGGCAT